>JAWLHD010000242.1:0-6587 GCA_041690555.1 Anaerohalosphaeraceae bacterium | reverse complement strand
GCCGCGGATGCAGTTTACGAAGTGGAGCATTTCCTGGGGGAAGCCGTAGTTCCAAAACTCCTCGAAGACGGGGTAGGTCCAGCCTTTGGTGGTGGGGGCCTTTTCGACGGCATAGCCGTAGCCATATTCGGAGTAGGTGGGGAGTGCGTTGCCCATGTGGAGGTTGGCGTATGTTACGCCGCCCTCGCCGTAGACTTCGATGCGGTCCTCCATGCCGCCGCGACGGCACCAACTGTTTTCGACGATACCGACGGCGCCGCCGTCGAACTCGATGATGCAGACGGCGTCGTCGTCGCCGCGGGTCTTGTCGGCGTGGACGTGGGTGTTGAGCTGGGCGTAGACGCTTTTGACCTTTGGCCGGTCAAGGAACCAGGAGCAGAAGGCGATGCCGTGGCAGCCGAGGTCCATGACGGCGCCTCCGCCGGCGAGGTCCATGTTCCAGAACCAGTCGGCATGGGGGCCGAAGTGCTTTTCGCACTGCTTGACGAGGTAGACTTTGCCGAAGGCGCCTTCGTCGGCCATCTGTTTGGCGCGGACGTACTTGGGGGTGAAGAAGAGCTCCTCGGCGTACATGAGGAGTACGCCGGCGGAGTCGCAGGCGGCGATCATCAGGTCGGCCTCTTGGAGATTCATGCAGAGGGGCTTTTCGCAGATGACATGCTTGCCGGCCGCGGCGATGTCGACGGTCATTTGGGCGTGGAGGCAGTTGGGGGCGGCGATGGTCACGACGTCGAGGTCGGCGTTCTTGAGCATGTCGCGGTAGTCGGTGAAGACCTGCGGGATGCCGTAGCGGTCGGCGAGTTTCTGCGCGTGGCCTGCCGTGGGCGAGGCGATGGCGACGACCTCGGCATCGCTCGATATCATCCGGAACGCCTCCGCATGACACATCGCCTGAAACTGCGAGCCGATGATGCCGACTTTGACGCGGGAATTACCTGCCATGATGAACTCTCCTACAACTCTGCGGGCGGCAGCCCCATTTCTGATAACATATATTTCGCCCAAACGTGTGATGGGTCGAGCTTAAGAGCCTCGGTTAGATGCTTACGCGATTTTTCCGGCTCCGGGCCGCCTAGAGCGAGTGCCAGGATGTAGTGTGCTTGGGCAAGCTGGCGGTTTCTTGAGGCCTTCTGGCCGAACTTGGCAAAGAAGTCGTCACCACCGGCCCGTTGCAAGCGTTCGTTACCGAGCCGGACGAGTTCCTCAAAGATCGGCGTCGCCCTCTTCTCATCGAAATCATCGATCAGAATATAACTTAGCGCCTGAAAGTACCTTATCTCCGGATCGTCAATCTTGGCCGAGATCACTCTTTGCAGCAGCTCGCGCGCCTTCTCATCATCTTCAGTTTGTGTATACGCGTTAGCCAACAGGAAGTAAGTGCGAGGGGCTTTTTCATCTTGTTCCGGGCGGCCGACTTCGAGATTGTCCGGGTATTCGAGCGCCGCCTGGAAATCCGCAAGCGCATCGGTCCAGCGTTTCCCGTCGGCGTGTTTGTAACCCCGCAGGAGGTGGGCGTCGACGTAAGTGTCGTGGATCTCGCCGCCGCCTTCCCATTTGTTGAAGTGGCGAGTGGTGAGCGTTCTTATGGCTTCATCGTATCGGCCGGCCCAGACCTGGAGTGTTACGTGGCGGGTGAGGGCGTCGTCGCGTTTGGCGACAGCGGAGGCGTTGGCGTCGAGGACTGCGAGGCGCTTTTGGGGGTCGACGCCGGCGGCTTCGTAGAGGGCGTCGAGTTCGAAGAAGAGGCGTGCGTCAGTGTTATCGCAGGCGATGGCTTTTTCCATGCAGGCGATGGCGGCGGGCAGGTCGTTTCGCACCTGGCCGTGCGCGAAGGCGAGGTTGCGGTGGACGGTGGCGAAGGAGTCGTCGAGGCTGCGGGATTTCTCCCACTGGGCGATGGCTTCTTCTGGCTGCCGCTCGTAGAGCAGATTGCCGAGATAGTACGGGGCGAGGTGGTCTTTGGGGTTGTATTGCTGCGCGGCGGTGAGGACCTCGATGGACTCGTTGCGGAACGGGAAGCAGTAATCCGGCGGCATGTCGGCGGCGCGTTTGAAGCAGTCGCGGGCGTTTTGGGTCTGATGCCGCTTGTGATGAAGCCAGCCGAGCCAGTACCACAGCATGGGATTGCGGCGGCCGGTTCGTTCGTCGGCGGTCGCCAATTCCAGGATACTTACGCTTTCGGTCCAGAGCCCGGCGGCGGCATAATCGGCGGCGACCTCGAGGGAGACCTGTTTGTCGCGATCCACGGCGGCCTTGAGACGGGCGAGCGTCCTTCGGGCGGCCGACGTCATGCCGGCGGCTGTGCGGCACAGGGACAGTTCGTGGAGGGTCCACGGATCGAGCGGGTCGAAGCTCAGGGTTTGCTCGGCATTGGCCAGCGCGGCCTCGACGTCGCCTCGCTTTCGCAGAACGGCCGTCCTGAGGTTGAGGGCGGAGGTGTTCTGTGTATTCGCGGTAAGCGAGGCATCGAGGTGGTCAAGGGCTTTGTCGTATGCACCCGCGGCACAATCGAGTTGCGCAACGGCATACCAGGCCGCGGACCGCCAGGCATAAGACCATGCCGCCTTGTAGAAGGCGTCGTAGGCGGCGTTATTCTTATGTTGAGCCTTCAAGGCAACGCCGAGGTAATACAATGCCTCGCCGTCTTTGGGACTGGTATAGTTTTTTGTGGCGCGTGCTACGGCGGCGTTGAGCTTGCCTTCGGCCTGGGCGTACATGCCGCGTCGGCAACAGGAAATACCCAATTGCGTGTTGATACGGTAGTCGCCAGGGTCGCGGGCGAGGGCTTCGGTATAATAGTCCAATGGGTCGAGTTTGGGGTTGTGGAACTGCTCCAGTCGCAGGCCGGCGAGGTAAAGCTCTTCGATGGTTTTAACGTCCTTCGGCGGCGGTGGCGGTTCGACGCGAGGCGGCATGTCGGTCTTCGGATGTTGCTTAGGCCGATAGCTCAGGATGGTATCGCCGCGGGCTGAAACGAGTTTGAGCTTCAGGGAGGTTTGGGGGCATGGCGAGGGCAGCTTGACATGTTCGACAAACGGCTCGGCGGGACCGATCGTGATGGTTTTCGACCAGACGGCCTCATCGGCAGCGGTGAGGATTGCGCGTGCTTTTTCGTGGCGGCGCGTGGTGTTGATCGCAATGTTGACAGTGTCGTCGGCAAGCTCAAGATTCAGAGCGCCGTTGAGGTCGGCGTATTTTACGTCCTTCAGTTGGCGGATGGGGAACCAGTACTGCTTGATGATTTTGACTTCGTAAGGTTGGACCCAGGAGTAATCGGGCTGGTTGTCGGAGTAGGCGCCGGCCATGAGTTCGAGGTACGGGCCGTCGTTGTCGGTGAGCATCTTGTCCCACATCTTGCCTTCATCACCACAGCCGAAGGTGAAGAATTTCTTGCCGGGTGCGATGTGATGATTGGCGACGTAGGCAACTCCGGCATGGCGTCCGTGGTCGTAACCGGCGAAGAAGTCGGCCTCGTAGTCCCACGCAAAGAACGAGACGGGCCTTGTGAGGTTTTTCCACCAGCTTATGTCGACGCTGTCGTATCGGCGTCCGCCGTAACGGGCATCGGCGACGGGCCACTGAGCAAACTCGTTTTTGGCGTGCTGCGTTACGTATTGGGTGCCTGGCGGAAACAGCACCTGGTAGTTTTCATCCACATGCACGGCAGGATTGGCGAAACACAGGAAAGAATTGAGCACGGGAGTTCGATTGAAGATCTTCGTAGTCACTCCGAGGTATGACCGGTCGGGGTACACGGTGATAGCCAGGAGAAGCCTCATGCGGTGGCGGCGCTCGAGTTCGCCAAGCCAGATGGTCCGGCTGCCATCGGGGTTTTCGGCGAGGGTGTAGTCCATAGGCATGAACGTCCGCGAGCGGTGGTGATGGGGGAAGTTCCATTCGACGCCGCCGGAGATCCATGCGCCTAACATGCCGATGAGGGAGGGCTTGATGACGCTCTGGCGATAGAAGAAGTCGTAGTTGTTTGTTTTGTCGAGGGCGGAGAATATGCGGCCGCCGATCTCGGGCAGGACGCAGACCTTGATGTAGTCGTTTTCAAGGTACACCGCCGTCCAGGTCTTATCGGCACGTTCGTTGGTCAGCACGTCGCTCATGGGATACGGGTACACCCGGCCTTGTGCGCCCTGGTAGGTTCGGTCCACGTAGAAGCGCGGGTTAGGGTCGGGGTTGTCGACACCATAAGTGGGGATCGTAAGAGGTTCTTTGTAAATCATTGCTCGTGCGGCGTTGGCGGCCTGGGTGATTGCCATAAGACCAAGCAGCGCTAGGCATGTCATTTTCATGATTGTTTCCTTGTGTAAGCGGAATCCGATGCTTATTTGGGCAAGTATAGCGGCGGCGGACCCTGGCCGCAAGAGCTGCATGGCTTGCAACGCGGGGCGGCAAACGGCTATACTGGCGTAAACGCGGGTTCGGCAATTGGCTGATACGATGTGAGCGCGAGGAGATAATCTCATGAAACAAAAGAAATGGTTTGCGACAGCCGCCGGCCGGATGGTGGCCGCGACGGCTATATTGTTGACGGCGAATGCACTTGCCGGCGTGTACAATGTCAAGGTGCTCACCGACGCAACGCCGGATTACTCCGACATGGACAGCATGATTGCGAGCATCACCGACCGCTGGCCGACGACGGAGCAGAAGTGCCTTGCCATGTTCTACTGGACGCATCTGGGTCGACGACAGACAAGTCCAATGAAAGTTCACGGCGTCGAGTGCACCGATCCGATCCGACAGTTCAACGATTACGGCTACACGATGTGCAGCACAGTGGCGGGAATCAACTGTTCGATCTGGCAGGCGATGGGGCTGAACGTTCGATTCTGGGATATCACGGCGCATACGGTAAGCGAGGTTGAGTACGACGGTCGATGGCACGTATACGACAACAGTATGTCGGCGCTGTACACGCTCTGCGACGGGCGGACTTTGGCGGGGGTGGAGGACGTGGGCAAGACGCTTGGTTGCGCGGCCTCCGACGGGCGCGTCGAATTCGGCCATATCGCGCGGTATCATTGTCTAAATGCGACGAGCTGCAACGGTTTTCTGACGGGCGCCGATTGTGCGCGCGATCTCGACCAGGAGGCGCGATGCTTTAATCCGCATGCGCTGAAGCACCGCACCTATTACCTTAATCAGGACCGCGGCCATCGATACATTCTCAACCTGCGGCCCCGCGAGAGTTACACGCGGTATTACGCCAGTCTTGGCAATTCGCCCGATTACTACGTGCCAAACAACGGCAAGGACCCTGAGTCGGTCAATCCGCGTTACCATATCCGGGGAAACGGGATGTGGACGTTTGAGCCGCTGCTGCGGCCGGGTTCGGTCGAGGAAGGCGTATACATGATGACCGGATGCACCATCATGTCCGACGGAGGTATCAGGCCTGCCCAGGCGGGTACGTCTGCCGAGGTGATCTTTCGCATACAAGGGGCGAATGTAATCACGAGCATGATTATCGATGCGGCTTTTGGCAGTAACACGTCCGACGATACTTGCAGCATCGCAGTGAGCACCACTCATGGGCGAACATGGATGGACGTATGGGCGGGCGATTCGGCGGGTTCGATACCAGTGCAACTTAAGCTGATTGACGAGGTGAACGGCAGCTATCAGGTCCTTGTGCGGGTAACCCTCAAAGCGGCCGAATCTGCTCGGGACATATGGCTGGAACGTATCGCCTTCGAGACGACCACGATGCTCAACAGCAAGACTCAGCCGCGACTGCTCCTGGGCGCTAACACCGTCTACGTTGGGGCGGGCGGCCAGACCGACAGCGTCGTCCTGTGGCCGGACCTGCGGAGAGATCGTTACCGCGACTTTGTTTTCGAAGAGAAGAACATCGCCGCGCGCAGCGAGCATCCCGGCTATCAGGGCGTGATGCATGCGGCCAGAGCCGGCGAAGAGGCATACGTCGTCTTCAAAGTCGATGCGCCTGCCGACATCGTGCGAATTCAATACGGCGGACGTTTTTACAACCGTGCGCCTGGTTCGAGCATACGCCTTTTTCATTCCTTTGACGAGGGGCGAACCTGGGAGTGCGACTATGTGCTGACGAGCATCGAGCAACCCTGGGACGTCATTCATTTCGAGACGGTCGACAAGGTTTCGGGCGGGCGCCGTTCGGTTCTTTTTAAGTATGCACTCAATGGGCCGACGGCGGGGCACGACGCATGCAGCCTCTACGGGGTCCGCATGGAGGTGCATCATCTGCCGACGAGCGGCAAATTGGCGCCGATGGAAGTAACCTTCGACTGGAGCGAGGTACAGGAAGACTATTCGCTGCTCAAGAGAAGCCACACGGAGCTGGTAACCAGTCTGCCTCACAGCTACACCATCAACGTTGCAGGTTTCGATCACCCGTCAACGAATGCCCTGAAACTGCGACTCAAGGGGGACTCCCAGGGGTCATACGGATATTGCGACGGGCATGACGCGGGCGGCCGAAGATACGTGCCGATATGGGCGGTGTATGGCACCAACCTGGCACAAGGCAAACCATACACCGTGTCGATACCCTCGCAAACGCATTGGGATGCGGGCGACCCGGAGAACAAGAAGCTCAC
>JAWLHD010000241.1:0-6594 GCA_041690555.1 Anaerohalosphaeraceae bacterium | reverse complement strand
CAGCCGGCTGGGTCCAGGGAACGATCTACTATCTTGATACAACTGAACAAACCTACAGATTCATTCCCGGCGACGATGTCGCTCTGCAGAACAACCGCTCCTACTGGCTCTTCGCCGCCCAGGACAACCTCAGCCTCGTATTGCCTGGCGCCGGCGGCTCAGATCCGACCGCCTGTTTCAACTGGCTCGACGCAACCGTCACCGACGGCCAATACACCCTCAACGTCGCCGATGCCCAGACCGCCGGCTGGCTCGATGCCGCGGCATGGTACCTCGACGAAAACGACCAGACCTACAAGGCAGCCCCCGATGACCGGCAGGATGTCTGTGCATGGCGCGGCTACTGGCTCTACAGCCGCCGCGACGACCTGCGGATCATGACACTTGCAGCCGAGCCGCAGCTAAAAGCCCTGACCTTCACCGCCGCCGATCAGCCGCCGACCCCGGCGACTGACTCGCCCGAAATCGAAACCCGCACCGCCCGAGTCGAAGAACCGCAGCCCAAAGAACCCGTAACCGCCGCAATCGGCCAGGCCGCACCCGACTTCGCCCTCACCGACACAAAAGGTAAAACCATCCGACTACGCGACCTTCGCGGGCGCGACGTCCTGCTCGTATTTGGAACCACCACCTGTTCCTGGTGCGCAGCAAAAATACCATTGCTCAATCGACTCGCCGCAGAGGACCCCGCACAAGGCGGCTTTGAGGTTGTATTCGTAGCCCTCGGCGCCGGCCACGAAGGCGCTCGCCAGTATGCCTGGCGGAATAACACCGAATTCACCATCCTCGCCGACCCCCGCCAGGTCGCCGCGCGACGCTACCGCATCCAGAACGTTCCAACCGCCTGCGTCATCGACCCCGACGGCTTGATCCAGGCAAGCACCACCGTCGACGGCCCCATCCTGTGGCGACTCCTCGACAGGTAGAAACTTCTGCACGTACGCAAAGTACCAAAAACTCGCAAAGTCCCCGCCCCGGCATGACGACCCATAAACCGGGGCTACCGAGGTGGTTGTCCCGCTCCAATTACCAACGCACATAATGCTGGGGGTCTTATGAAGGGAAACGAACAGGTCATCGACAAACTCAACCAGTTGCTGGCAGAGGAACTCACCGCAATCAATCAGTACATGGTCCACTCCGAGATGGACGAAGACTGGGGGTATTCAAAGCTCCATGAAAGCGTCGAAAAACGCGCCTTCACAGAGATGAAGCACGCCGAGAAACTCATCGAACGCATTCTATACCTCGAAGGCTCGCCCATCGTCAGCAATCTAAACAAGATACATATCGGGCCCGAAGTTACAAAGCAGCATCAAAGTGACCTCGGCCTGGAAAAAGATGCCGTCAAACACTACAACGAGGCAATCGCCATGGCTGCTGAAAAGGGCGACAACGGCACACGCGAACTGCTTACCGAAATCCTGGAACAGGAAGAAGCCCACATCGACGACCTCGAAGCACGCCTCGATCAGATACAGCAGATGGGCATTCAAAATTATCTCAGCCAGCAGGTCTAAAGAACGCCCGCCCCCGCCCGGTGGAAGTTGGACCTTTTGCAGCATGGCGCACGGCTAAGGTGCCCGTGCCGCGGCCGCGATCAACTCGCCGGCAGCACCACGAAAAACCGGCTACCCTGTCCCCGTTCGGATTCGACACGGATAGTTCCGCCAAGCCGCGAAAGAATACGCCGCGCAACCGAAAGCCCCAGACCCGCGCCCCCGTCGCCCGGCTTCACTTGTGAACTGTAGAAAGCCTCGAACGCCTTGTCCATCTGCTGCGGCGTCATGCCAATGCCGTTGTCCTCCACACAATACACGCTTTGGCCGTCCCTCACCTCGCCGCTGACCCTGATCCTGCCTCGGCGATCTCCATCGAGGTATTTGACCGCGTTGCTCAGCAGATTGACGAATACCTGCCCCACACGCTCAACGTCACCCATGCATGCCGGAAGCGCCCCCAAAGCTATCTCCGCCCCGCAGGATTCTATCTGGTACCGAATACCGCCAACCAGTCGGCTGATGAGCCTGTTCATGTCCACCAACTCGATCTTCAGCACCGCCGTCTCCGCGGCAGCCAGCGCGTTGAGACCGTCCAGCAGCCCCTTCATCTCGCCGGCGCTCGTCCCGATGAACTCCAGCGACGGATTGATATCCTGCCGCAATATCCTCAACAGCCGCTCCTTGACGCGCCTGTCAATTGCCTGCCCGTTGAGCAGCCGTTCAATCTGCCCGAAGCTGACACGAAGCTCGCGGCTGAACCCCTGAATCGAAAGCATTGGATTTGCAAGGTCGCGACGAATGATGTCCGCAAGCCGCCGCCATTCCTCATTCCCCCGGTCAGGTTCCACCGCCGCGCCTTCAGTGACACGACTCTCCTCGGTTGGAGCCCTCGCCTCCCGTTGCATCACCACGCAGAAGTCGACTTTACCGTCCTCTCTGCGCACAGCCGCGCCCCGGCACTCTATGGCAATCACACTGCCGTCCTTGCAAAGCATCTGAGCGTTCTGCCGATAGTCCTCCCCTGCAAGCAGCCGCTCGAATCCATCTCTGAATGCGCCGCGCGATGCCTCCGTCAAGGAAGCCTCCAGCCGCCGCCCCACGAATTCCTCGTGATGGTAACCTGATCGCGCCAGAGCCCGACCGTTTGTCTCCAGTACCACTGCGTCAGAGTCGACGATATGTATGAAGTCCTCCGCCGCATCGAGCACCGCGCCAAACCGCCGCTCAATCTCCAAGAGCCTCTGTTCCGCCTTCTTCTGCTGGCTGATATCGTTGACCGCCGCCCTGAAGCAAACTGTGCCGTCAGTCTCCTGGGGCGCGGGCGCCACCCGAATGCAGCACCAGAAAACCTTGCCGTCCGCTCGAGTCATTCGCAACTGCACTCGGCCCTGTCGCCTCTCCGTCCGCAATGTATGTATGAATGAATAGTATGAGTCCCGATCACTCTCGATGATCAAGCGACTGAGCGGATGCCCCGTCAGGTCACCCCGTGTCTGACCGGTCATCGAGCAGAACGTCAGGTTCGCCTCCGTAATGACCCCCTTGTCGCTTATCGTCAGATACCCCAAAGGAGCGAAGTCATACAAATCGCGACATCTCTCCTGGACTCTCGCGAGTTCCCGCCTGGCACCCAGCAGTTCCTCACTGCGGATCCCAAGTTCGACGCGGTGCGTCGTCAGTTCGCCCACTATATCTGAGATTTCACATGCCGATGCGTGTGCAATATCCACGGACGGTCCGGTATAGCGATAGTGCGAGGGCTCATACAAACATTCTTTGACCTGATTTTGATTTTCTCCCACGGCTAATTCTCCCCGGTTATGCAGCCGCCCGGCGTGCTGAGTGAACACCCCCGACTGCGTACCAAACCAACCTTATCGTATCGCCTGCTTCACTGCCCGCCGCCCCTGGCGCTCGCTGAAAGCACATTTGCGATCACCGCCCTCAAGGCCCCCCCGATCCGCTCCAGCGGCATCGGCGCGATAAAACGCTCGCCGCCGACCCTCCACTATGTCAAAATCGACCTGCACAGGCCTGCACTTCACCAAAACCGGCACATCTCACCAGCCACCGCCCTCCATGTCCAAATTAGCTAACAGTTACCCGGACCGCATGATGGGTAAGAACTACACGAAAAAGACCAATCGGTTTAGAAGAAAACTCCACAAGCTGCCGGAGGATGCGGTTCAGGCTGACATCGCGGGGGGCACGGCAACGTTCCAGATGGTGCTTCCCATGAACGAATTGATGGCCGAGGTCGCCGACGCCATTGAGGAGACCGCCTCCCAGGCGGGCCTGCTGATGATGAAGGCCATGATCGACGACGAAGTCAGCCAGCTTGTCGGTCCCCGGTATGCTCATGACCAGCAGCGTCAGGCGTTTCGCTGGGGCAAAGAAGAGGGCCATGTCATCTTCGCCGGTCACAAGGCCGCCATTGAGAAGCCGCGTGTCCGCAGCAAAGAAGGCCGGGAGGTCCCACTGACCGGCAACCTGTGCCGTAATGTGAAGCAATGGCGAAACGCCAACATGGCCTGGCGATGGGGTGGAGCGGTCCTGCTGGAAGCGAGAAGCGCTTCCACAGGGTCAAGCACTATCGCCAGATGCCGCTGCTCTTAAAAGGACTGAAGGAACTCATTGACACCGAACAGCACGTGGCGTAGGATTCCAAGGTAACTTGGGCCGATGACACAATTTCAGATGTTCATTGAATCCGTTTTCGTATGGAAATATTCTTGGAGCAGGGTAAAGGCCACATTGTTTCGGAATCTTTTTGGTCAAGTGGCCAGCAGTGGCGACAATATGGAGACAGCGATTCTTGCTGATAAGCCTCATATCTGGCAGTCTTCAGCCTCATGCACGGAAAACTGGTTTGGCTTCATTTATCTCCCACCCACTGCTCGACCATAATGCTCAGGTCGACATAACGAACCAGCGCACCTCCGCCGGATGACGTTCCCTCCCTGTGGAACACCGAAGACAAAGCCGTGCGCGCATACCGCAGGCTGGAAGCCACATCGCCGGCCGGCAAGTCGTCAGATTATGGTCACATGGACACGGCTCTCGATGATCCCCGCTGCGATGGCGTAGCGTGTGAGCCCCGCGGTGTCGTGGATATCCAGCTTCCTCATGAGATGCTGCCGATGCTTCTCCACCGTCTTGATGCTGATGCCAAGTTCCCTTGCGACCTGCTTGTTGGCCTTGCCCTCGGCGATCAGTTGGAGGACCTCCACCTCGCGAGAAGTCAGGGCGATGCCCCTCTTCTTGATCCGTCTCCCTCGATCAGGCAAGTCCAGATGGAGATCGTGCAGGCGACCCGCAATTGAGGGGCTAAACAGCGTCTTTCCTTGTTGGACCTCCCGAATCGCCTTGGACAGGACGTGGGCCGAGGTTTGTTTGATCAGATATCCAGCCGCTCCGGCCAGAGTTACTTGCTCGATGTACTCATCATCCGCATGCGCGGACAGGATGAGCACCTTGGTAGCAGGGACGGATTTGACGATCTGCCGGGTGGCCTCCAATCCGTTAAGCAGCGGCATCGCGATGTCCATGACAACCACCGCGGGCTGGAGTCTCTTGGCAAGCTGAACGGCCTGACGGCCGTTTTCCGCTTCGCCGACTACCTCGATATCAGGTTCTGTCGACAACAAAACCCGAAGCCCCTCCCGGACGATCATGTGGTCATCAGCCAGCAGAACGGTGATTGCCTTCATAAAAACTAACCTCCGATTCCGTTGGCGAACGGAATCTCTGCCCGGATCAAGGTGCCCTGGCCCGGTTCAGACTTAATCGAAAAGGTGCCGCCGACCATCTCCACCCTCTCTCGCATGCAGATCAATCCCAACCGCTTGTGTTCAGCGGCTGACAAAATACGGTTGGCCCGAAAGGACTTGCCGTCGTCTTTGATTTCGATACAAATAGCGCCCCGGAGCTTCTGGATACACACGTCGATTCGGCTGGCTTGTGCGTGGCGGACCACATTGGTGATCGCCTCCTGGGCGACGCGATAAAGCACCGTTCGCTTATCATTGTCCAATTCCTCAACCCTGCCGCGGGTAAAACTCGTCAAGTGGATGCGGAGGCCCGTGTGTTTCATAACGTCTCTCATATATGAATGGAGAGCAGGAATGAGCCCGAGGTCGTCCAGAAGCGTGGGGCGCAATTCACGAGCGAACTGACGCACTATATCCACCGACTTCTCCACGAATCGCTGTGCGGCGGTGATCTTCCGCTTGAGGCCTTTGGGATTGATCGCAACATCATTTTTGAAGGTCGCCAGATGGACATTGATACCCGTCAAGGTCTGGAGGATTTCATCATGAAGCTCGCGGCTGACACGCCTTCGTTCTTCCTCCTGCGCCTGCAGGATTTGATGGGACAGATGCCGCAACTGTTTCTGCAATCGAAGCGACTGCGCCAACAACCTGCTGGAGTGCTGATCGCTTTTTTTGAGGGCTGCCTCTACCGCCTTGCGTCGGAGGATTTCAAGGTTCAACTCCCGGTTTGTCGCGGCCAGAACCTCCATACGATGTTGCGCCTCCTCAGCCCGCTTGAGGGGGGTAATGTCCGACACTGCAAGCCGGCACTTTTTCCGTGACTCACTGAGGAAATCTTCAGACTCGGCCTGCAGGTCGGCCCAGAAAGGCAAACCGCCTTCCTTAAGAAGTTCTGCCTCGCAAACCTGTTTTCCAGTCCGTGAGAATACCCTTTCAAGCAAGGTCAGAAAGATCGGTCGACTCGTTGTAGCCACAAAATTCGACAAACGCCGGTTGACCAATAGGGACCGTTCTACACCGAGCAACGCGGCTCCTGTCAGGTTCACCTCCGTGATCAAGCCCTGTTCATTCAATGAGAAATAACCCACTGGGGCAAAATCGTAGAGGTTGGTGTATTTCTCCAGTCCCGCCTCAATCTCATCCCTGGAGTCCTGGAGTTCGGCGTTCTGCATCTCCAGTTCGATCTGGTGGACCTGCAATTCGTGAAGGAGCCGCTGTGCGTCGGCCTCTGTTCGGAGCTCTGCGATGTTCTTCTGCTTCCTTAGCTGTAACTCGGCGCGGCGTCGCAGTTCGGCCGCATCGCTGGAAGTGTTTGGCTT
>JAWLHD010000240.1:0-6599 GCA_041690555.1 Anaerohalosphaeraceae bacterium | reverse complement strand
GTGCGTCGGATGGCGGCGGATCTGGGGCTGAAGGTGGTGCAGTAAGGATAGAGAGTTTCTCGCGGGCAAGATGCCCTCGACACGAAGTGGTGATATGGAGAAGAAGGTTTACAAGCGGAAGGCGGGGGAGTTCGAGATTCGGATACTGCCGGACGGGCGGGTGGTGATGCTTGCGCCGGACGAGGCTCTTATGGATGTTGCGCGAGCGGTCGAGGGGCAGGACAGCGAAGTCGAGACAACGGAGAAAGGAAAAGATGGCAGAGCAAGAGATGCAAACGGGACAGGCGGCGGCGAGGAAACAGAGCGAGCTTGAGGTATTGGTTCGGGCGAGGTATCCGCTGATCTACGTTGTTACGTGGGAGGAGCAGCGGCTGCTGAGGCTGGTGGGTGATATTGCGTCGCGGCTGAACAAGAAGGTGTTCGAGTGGTCGATTACGACGGGCTTAGTGCCGGGGGGGACTTCGATTCAATCGCAGAAGCAGCGTGATACGGCGAGCCAGGATCCGCTGGTTGCGCTTGACAGCGTAATCGAGAGCGTGGAGCCGGCGTTGTACGTGTTCAAGGATTTTCATCCGTTTATGCGGGGGCAGAACATGTCTGTAGTGCGGCGTCTGCGCGAGATTGCCGCGTCGATGAAGAACACTTACAAGACGATCATCATGGCGAGTCCGATGTTCGAGATGCCGCCGGAGTTGGAGAAGGATCTGACGGTGGTGGATTTTGACCTGCCGGGAGAGCGTGAGCTGGGTGCGCTGTTAGGGCGTGTGATCGAGGAAGTGAAGGGCAATCCGAAGCTGAACGTGCAGACGGATGCGCGGACTCGGGAGCAGATTATTCACGCACTTCTGGGGCTGACGTTAGCGGAGGCGGAGAACGTGCTGGCCAAGACGTTAGTGCGTAACAGGCGGCTGGGAGCCGACAGCGTGGAGGTTATTCACGAGGAGAAGAAGCAGATCATTCGCAAGAGCGGTCTGCTTGAGTATTACGACGCGGAGGAGGATATCAACGGGGTTGGCGGGCTTGATGCTCTGAAGAACTGGCTGCTGCGGCGGGCGGTTGCGTTTACGGACGAGGCGCGGGCGTTTGGGCTGCCGGCGCCCAAGGGGGTGCTCTTGTTAGGCGTGCAGGGGTGCGGCAAGAGTCTGATGGCCAAGGCGATCAGTACGGCGTGGCAGTTGCCGCTGCTGCGGTTCGACGTGGGTCGCGTGTTCGGGTCGTTAGTGGGTTCTTCGGAGCACAATATCCGTCGGGCGATACAGGTGGCGGAATCGGTTGCGCCGGTTATCCTGTGGCTGGACGAGATCGACAAGGCTTTTCGGGGTTCTCGCAGCAGCGGTGGGAACACTGACGGGGGTACTTCGGCGAGGGTGTTCGGGACGTTTTTGACGTGGCTGTCGGAGAAGACCAAGCCGGTGTTTGTGGTGTCGACGGCGAACGACGTGAGCGCGCTTCCGCCGGAGCTTCTGCGGAAGGGTCGGTTCGATGAGATATTCTTCGTGGATCTGCCGTCGGCGAAGGAGCGGAAGGATATCTTCCGGGTTCATCTGAGCCGGCGGAATCTCGATCCGGGGCAGTTTGACCTGGATGTTCTTGCGGCGAAGTCGTCGGGGTACAGCGGTGCGGAGATCGAAGAGGCGGTGGTGAGTTCGCTGTTCGACGTGTTTTATGAGAAGCGTCAGATGACGACGGAGTCGTTGGTGCGGGGAATCGGTCAGACGGTTCCCCTCAGCAAGACGATGAGCGAGGACATGGAGGGCTTGCGTGATTGGGCGAAAGGTCGTGCGCGACCCGCGACGAGTGCCGAGTTGGCGGCGGAGGAAGGCGCGGGCAGCCGGAAACTGGAACTGTAAACGCGTGCATATTTGAAAGGGGAAGCCATGAGCACGGTGCTTATTTTGACGCCGGTGATTATCGGGAGCTGGCCGACGATTACGGCGGCGGTTGTAGGTGCTGCGGCGGCGCTGGGTTTGGCGGTGAAGGAATCGGTTCAGGAGTCGATGGTCGAGAACGCCGCGGCGGTGGAGCAGGAGGTCGAGGTGGAATTGTCGGAGAGTCAGGTGCTTGCGCAGAGCATGGCTACGGGCAAGGAGATCGTGCTGATGCGGGACAACCTGGAGATTCGGGTGAGCCGGGATGCGCGGGGGCGATGCGTGGTGTGCGCCAAGGGCAAGGGGTACAGCAAGGCGGAGCTGAAGGAGAAGGCGGAGGAGTTCACGCAGAAGCTGACACAGTGCTACACTTACAACCGCGTAATGACGGAGCTGAAGTCCAAGAGCTTTCAGGTGGTCAACGAAGAGGTGATGGACGACGAGAGCGTGAGAATCAACGTGAGGCGATGGGTGGATTGAGATGGCACAGCACGAAGTTGAAATAGTGATCAGCAAGACTGGTGAAGTGAAGGTGCACGTCAAAGGCGCCAAGGGCAAGGCGTGTCTTGAGTATGCACAATGGCTGGCGGATTCGATCGGCAAGGTGAAGGACCAGAAACTGACCAGCGAGTATTATGAGCCCGAGCAGAAGGCGCGGATCGACCTGAAGCAGGAACTCAGGCAGGACGGCTGAACGGCATTATGCAGTGTCGGCGGTGTCAATTCGAGAATATGCCGGGTCAGAGGACTTGCTTTCAGTGCGGTTCGGTGCTGATCGCGGAACCGACGGTCGCAACGGTCGATCCGCCGCGTATGGCCGGGTGGAAGCGGCCTGTGCGGTTGTTCGGGCGACTGGTTCGGGCGACGCGGGTCGTTCGCGGGCCGACGATAAGCGATCGAGCGGCGGAACGGCTGCGGGTTCTTTTTCGGGCGGGCCTGATTGCAGTTATCCTGTCGGCGATACCGGGGCTGGCACACGCGGTGCAAAGGCGTTTTCAGTCGGCGGCATTGTACGTGGCGCTTTGGGGGTTGTTTGTTTTCGGGCTGCTTTTCTTTTATGGTGGTTTTCTGGGCATGGCGTTTCTGGGGCTGGCAATTGCGAGCCATGCATGGATTGCGATACACGCGGGTTTGCTGCAGGAGGTTTCGGATTTGCGTTACCGTCTGTTGGCGATGGGTGTGGTCGCGCTGTGCGTCGTTTTTCTTTATCGAGGCGCGGGCCGGCTGATCCTGGGGGATATCATGGGGGGACGTGTAACTCAGGCGGTGGAGTTTCATGGGGTTCGTACGGGCGATTACGTGCTGGCGCGTCGGAGTCTTGCGAGTCGGCGGGAGCATTTGACGCGGGGGTCGCTTGTCCTGGCGCCGATGAGCAGTGTGCGGGGGCGTTTCGTGCGGCGCGTCGAGCACGTACTGGTTGCACAGATCATAGCCCTGGGGGGGGAGACGCTCAGCGTTGAACAGGTTGAGAGCGGTCAGATGCGTTTTGTGATCGACGGTGAACCGTTGGAAAGGGACAGATACCCGGTGCCTGGCTGGTTGACCAGACGTGATTTATCGATTATAATTCCGGAAGGTCATTGTTTTTTGAGCACGGCGTATGAGGCGCGTGGCTATTACGGCGCGGAGAACGTAGCGAGTATCTGTGTGGTGTCGATGGGCGATATCAGGGCGAAGGCGTTTGTTCGTTGGTCGCCGGTTTGGCGCAGGGGATTTATCAGAGAGGTTGAATGAATCGGTTTTCGAGTCTTGAGTTTGACGACGGTGATCGAAGTTCGAAGACGGCCAGTCGCGGCGAACCCATCAGGGACGCGGCGTACTTCTATCGTCAGGCGGTTTTGGCGTGGCTTGGAGGGGATTGGGAGCTTGGGCTGCGGAACTATTCGCGGTCGGTGGAGCAGAACCGTGCGCTGTTCGAGGCGTGGTCGGGGCAGGTGATGATGCTTATCGAACTGGGGGAGTATCCGGAAGCTCAGGTCTGGGCCGACAAGGCGCTGGAGATGTTTCCGGAGCACCCGGAACTTCTTGCGGAGAAAGCAATTGCCTGTGTGCGAGACGAGAAGCTGGACAAGGCGATGGCTTATTCGGACAACGCGGTGTCCAAGGAGCGGCTTACGCCTCGGGTGTGGCTGGGGCGGGCGGAGGTTCTGATGAAGCGGAAGAACCGTCTTTCGGAGGAGTGCATTCACAAGGCTGTTGTGTTGGCGGGCGGTTCGGCGGACATTGTATGCCTTGAGGCGGGGCGGGTGCTGAGCCGCGGAGGGCGATATTCCAGTGCGCTGGAATTTCTGGAGCGCGGCGTGAAGGACTATTCGAAGTCGGCTCTGGCCTGGTTTGAGTTGGGGCGATGCCAGTCGCGGTTGGGTTTTTCGCAGGCGAAGGCAAGCTTGCAGCAGGCGCTGTATCTTCGACCGGACTGGGCGTGTGTGCAGAGGGAATTGGCGAAAGCGGGTCGCGGGCCGGCAGGACGGCTCTGGAGACGCTTCAGGGGAAGGTGATCATGGCCACTACAGTTGAGGTTCAGCGGATTTTGTCACTTGCGCGGCGGTGCGACGCGTCGGATATCCATATCGTGGCGGGGCTGCCGCCGCTGTTTCGCATCAACGGGGAGATTATTCTTGCCGATTCGCCGCCGCTGAATCGGGAGGACACGAAGCGGCTTTGCTACAGTTTGCTCAACGAGGAGCAGCAGAAGGTGTTCGAGCGGGACTGGCAGGTTTGCTGCAGTGTGTGGGACGAGAAGTTCGGGCGGTTTCGGGTGTCGATTTATTACCGTACGAACAATCCTGAGATGGCTCTTCGTCCGGTGACGGACCATATCAAGAACCGCGAGGAGCTTCATCTGCCGGTGCAGATCGAGGACCTGACGCGGCTGTCGGCGGGGCTGGTTCTCGTGACCGGGCCGACGGGCAGCGGCAAGACCACAACAATGAATTACATGATCGACGTTATCAACAGCGAGCGGCGATGCAAGATAATCACTATCGAGGACCCGGTGGAGTTCGTTCATCCGCAGAAGAAGGCGGTGATCGTGCAGCAGGAACTGTACACGGACGTGAAGACCTTTGCGGCGGCGCTTATACACGTGCTGCGGCAGGATCCTGACGTGATCTGCGTTGGGGAGATGCGCGACCTGGACACGACGGCGACGGCACTTATGGCGGCGGAGACGGGGCACCTTGTAATCGCGACCTGCCACACGCCGAACACGTTTCAGACGATCGAGCGTATCGTGTCAATCTTTCCGGATTCGCAGCAGCCGCAGGTTGTTACGCAACTGGCAAATTCGCTGAAGGGGGTTGTGGCGCAGCGTCTGGTTCCGACGGCGGACAAGAAGCGGCGGGTATTGGCGACGGAGCTGCTGTTGATGAATGCACCTGCGCGGCGGCATATACGGGAGAACGAGTTTCATCAGTTGATCAACGTGATACAGGTTGGGCGGCGGCACGGTATGCATTTGATGGACGACTGTCTGTTCGATCTGTATCAGGCGGGCGAGATTACTTATGAGGCGGCTTTGACCAACTCCAACGATCCGAACCAGATGAAGCAGCGGATGCATGAGGAGTCGCCGTCGTTGGGACGGGAGAACGACGTCTGGTGAGGGGCTGGGGGAGACGGCGGCTATTCGCCGAAGGCGTGTTTGCCTATCAACTTTACGAAGCGGCACGGGCAGACGATTCTGGTGCGGTGTTCGTCGGCGGTTTTTTCGTATACCATCAGGTCCTGGGAGAATTCTTCTCCGACGGGGGCTACGAGTATGGCGTCGTCGGCCATTTGATCGAGGAGGGTCTGGGGGATCTGCGGGAGGGCAGCGGTGACTATGATGCGGTCGAAGCGGCGGTGTTCGGGCCAGCCTTTGCTGCCGTCGCCGACGAAGTATTCGACGTTGTCAATGTCGAGTCGGCCGAGGACGGCTTGTGCGCTTTCGGTCAGGGGGCCGAGGCGTTCGATGGTGTAGACGCGGCGGGCGAGCCGGGCGAGTATGGCGGTCTGGTATCCGCAGCCGGTGCCTAACTCCAGGACTTGAGAGTCGGGGGCAACTTCGAGGGCTTCGGTCATGAGGGCGACGATGTACGGCTGGGAGATGGTTTGACCCATGCCGATTGGCAGCGGACGGTCGGAGTACGCTTCGGGAGCATAGGCGGCGGTGGCGAATTCCTCCCGCGGCAGGTCGGCCATGACGGCGAGCACACGCTCATCGGCAATGCCTCGGTCCCGGAGCTGTATGCGGACCATTGCGGCGCGTTCCATTGCGAATCTGGCTTGTGCGTCGAATGTGACCATCTGTTTATAATCGTCCGGAAGACAGAGTTTTGCAACTCAATTCTGTATGGAGGCGCTTGGGGAAATTGGTTGACTGAGACAGTGGGTGGGCGATAATGGGCAGGTATGAATGATCGGACGAGAGAGCTTTTGCGTGCGGATAAAGACTATGTCTGGCATCCTTTTACCCAAATGGCCGGATGGCTGGCGTCTGAGCCGGTGATGATCGAGTCGGGGGAGGGTTTTTATCTGGTCGACACGGAGGGGCGGCGTTATATCGACGGGGTAAGTTCTCTTTGGTGCAACGTTCACGGGCACAGGGTGGCGCACATTGATGCGGCGATTCGGGGTCAGCTTGAGAAAATCGCTCACAGCACTTTGTTGGGGCTGGGTCATGCTCGTTCGGCGGAGCTTGCGGAGATGTTGGTGCAGGCGGCTCCGGAGGGGTTGACGAAGGTTTTTTAC
>JAWLHD010000239.1:0-6601 GCA_041690555.1 Anaerohalosphaeraceae bacterium | reverse complement strand
CCCTTCCGCCCATCCGCCTCCCCCACACGCAAGATTAAGTGCCGGCGCCGCCCGCGTAAGCCAATCGGCACGCAGCGTCCGCAGAATCTCCGCGGCACGCGGATTCTCATAATACGTCGCATAGCACGCCAGCCCGATGCCCCAGTTCTTATACGCATACCAGCCGTTATGAAACACGTGCGTCTCGGAGTTCACATTCGCGTCGACAGTCTTGTTCATATAATCGTGGAAGGCAGCCCGTTCGTCGGCGGTCCAGTGCTCGTAGCACAAGTCGTAGGCAATCGCGCACAGCGCCAGGTCTGAGCCGAATGTAACATGCCCCGACCGGATCGGCCCGCGAACATACTTCATCGCCCTCTCCACGACCTCGCGGCCAAGCTGTCCATCCTGCTCAACGGCACAAACCAGCGCCGACGAAATAATCTTCGAATGGTCGTCCGCATCCCCGCCGCGCGCAACCCGCACGACCCGTTCCCAGTCCCCCTTCCGCTCGCCGGCAAGCCGCTGCAGATACTCCCGCGACCCTGACAAACGAGGATGCTCGCGCGGCACGGGGTGCGCAGCCAGTACACAGCCTGTCGACGCGGCCATCACAATAATAATACCCGTTGCCGGCAACGTCCGTCCCGCCATGATTCGCTCCGAATGTATACGCATAAATGCAGCGGCACAACCGCCAACAGTTGATCATGTCTTCGGCCTGGCCGCGCGCCAGCCTGCCTTCAGCATGGCCGAAAGCTCGGCAACCGTACCCTTCATGTCCTCGGCCGCCGCCACGTTAGCGTTCTCCGCAGGATCCGCATCATGATCATAAAGTTCGCGAGCCATTATCCGCCCGCTTGATCGCTCCTGCCATTCGGTATATCGCCACCGCGCCGTCCGCATCGTATAACCCATCACCTTGCCGCGCGGGTACTGGCTGAACGCAGCGCTCTTCCAGGGTCGATCTGGCTTGCCCATCAGCGGAACAAAGCTCGTCCCCTCGCAGTGCGCGGGCACAGCCACGCCGGCCAACTCGCAGATGCTCGGATAAATGTCCACAAACTCAGTGAGCGCACTGGTTCGCACGCCTCCCCTGCCCCCCGGCGCCGACGCGATCATAGGCACACGCGTATCCAGCTCGAAATTCGTATGCTTTGACCACAGCGAGTGCTCGCCTAACTTCCACCCGTGATCGCCCCACAGAATCACAACCGTGTTCCTGCGCAGATCCAGCCGATCCAGCTCCTCCAGCAGCCGACCAACCTGCGCGTCCATATACGAGACGCAGGCATAGTAGGCCTGGATGAGCGTGCGCGCAAGATCATCGCTCAACGGCCCCTTCTTCGGAATCCCGTAGTAGTTCCGCAGTTCGCCCCAGTCCGTAGGCGCATAAGACGGACAGTCCTTCGGCAGGAACGGATTATCCGCCAAACGTATCTCCTCGCGCGGGTACAGATCCCAGTACTTCTTCGGCGCGTTAAACGGCAGGTGCGGCTTGTAAAAACCCATCGCCATGAAAAACGGCCTGCCCTCACCCTTTAGCCGGCGAAGTTCCGCGATCGCATGATCAGTGTTGGCGCCGTCAGGATAGTAATTGTCCGGCACATCGGCCGCCTCATATGCCGGCCCTCGTCCCTCGCTGTTGGGCATCTCCGAAGTGTACTCGTTCATCTGTTCTATGGCTTCCTGCGTGATGTAGCCGCGCCCTTTCCATTTGCCTTCCGGAAATGTACCCGCCCGGAACGGCGCCCCCGACCAACCCTCCTTGTCGTCGTTCGGATGGTGATATATCTTGCCGATCGAAAGCGTCTCGTAGCCGCTGTTCCTGAAATGCTGCGGCAGCGACAAGACGTCCGGCAATGCCTTCCGCAGCGGCGTGTTAAGATCGTATACCTGAGTCGAGTCCGGCCGCAAACCGCTCAGAACGCTCACGCGCGAAGGCGCACAAACCGCCTGCTGGCAATACGTCCGCTCAAAAAGCAGCCCCTCGCGCGCAAGCCGGTCGATATTGGGCGAGATCATCTGCCCGTGCCCGTAACAGTTCAGTTGCGGACGCAGATCGTCAACCGCAATGAACAGCACGTTTATCTTGCCCCGTGCCGCAGAAGCCGATTCCGCCAAAGAAGGCAAAACCGCCGCCGTTCCCGCCACCGCAAGAAACCTCCGTCGACTGATTCCGCCCATAGGAATATCTCCTCCACATAAGTTAAACATTACTGCCCGATCTCGTCGATCTTCGACGCAAGAATGAAATCGTTCTCGTGCAGGCCCCCGATTTTGTGGGTGTAAAGCGTAACAACCACCTTGCCCCACCCCAACTGAATATCCGGATGGTGCTGCTGTTCTTCGGCAATCGCTCCGACTTTGTTGGTAAACTCCAGCGCGGCCGCAAAATCCTTGAACCTGAATGCCCGCTCAAGGTGATGCCCGTCGATTACCCGCCAGTCCGCATGCAACTGGCTCTTCAACGGCTCGATCTCCTCCAGTGTCAGAGGCTCGACCCCGCCCCTGCACGGAACACACTTGCCCCGCGCCAGCGGGCATGATGAATCATCGCTTTGCATGGCTCACCGCTCCAAATGCACATTCATTCAATACAAACCAACTAAGACGTTCGGCTGTTCTGCAATTATAGACTCTTCCACCCGGCTGGTCAAATCAGAAGCAGAATTGCCATGTTTATCGGACGTCACACTTTGTTCTGAAGGGCACAATTCTTCCTGACGATAGTTAAACACCTGAAAAAACCGTTTGCACGCCGTGCCTCGTTTGATAATATGGTCGCCGACTGCGTCCGACGGAGGCCGCAGGCAGGGTGTGGGCAGGCATTCACTTTCATGGCTTAACACAAAAAGGATTCGACTATGGCAGAGTTTTCAGTAAGTCCGTCTGGAGAAAAATTCCCCATTCCGCACCGCGAAGAATACGCACCGGAAATGCAGCGACTGGAGAAACTGACCGCCGCCGCTCGCGCCGAGGGCAAAGAGATCGTCGTCGTCATGGGCGTCGGCTTCGTCGGCGCCGTAATGGCCGCCATCGTCGCCGACACCGTCGACAAAGAGACCGGCAAACCCGCCAAGTTCGTCATCGGCTGCCAGCGACCCAGCACCAGAAGCTATTGGAAGATACCCATGCTTAATCGCGGCCAGTCGCCGGTTAAGGCCGAGGACCCGGAAGTAGACCCGATGATCGCCCGATGCGTCAATGACAAGAAGACGCTTGTCGCAACCTTCAACAGCGACTGCCTCAAACTGGCCGACTGCGTCGTAGTCGACGTCCAGTGCGATTACAGCAAGCAGCACCTCGGCAATCTCCGCACCGGACAGGCCGAAATGGGCGCCCTCGAAGCCACCATCAAAACCATCGGTGAAAAGGTCGAGCCGCACTGCCTGACGCTCATCGAAACCACAGTCGCACCCGGAACAACCGAATTCGTGGCCTGGCCGATCATGAAGAAGGCCTTCAAGGCCCGAGGCATAACGAGCGAACCGCTGCTTGCCCACAGCTTCGAACGCGTCATGCCCGGCAAGGAATACGTATCGAGCATCCGCGATTTCTGGCGCGTATGCTCCGGCTGCAACGCCGAAGCGCGCCGACGCGTGGAGAAGTTCCTCCGCGAGGTGCTCAACACCGAAGACTATCCCCTGACTGTAATGGATCGACCCATCGAATCCGAGACCACCAAGATCGTGGAAAACTCCTACCGCGCGACGATCCTCGCGTATCTCAACGAATGGAGCCTCTTCGCCGAGCGCAACGGCGTCGACCTCATCAAGGTCATCAAGGCCATCAGGATGCGCCCCACCCACAGCAACATGATCTTCCCCGGCCCGGGCATCGGCGGCTACTGCCTGCCGAAGGACGGCGGCCTCGGCCACTGGGCCTATAAGCACATCCTCGGCTTCGAAGACGACATCTTCAAGATCACCACTACCGCAATCGACATCAACGACACGCGAGGCCTGCACGTCGCCACCCTCACGCGAGACGCACTCCGCAACATGGGTCGATACATCGCCGGCGCCAACGTCCTGCTCTGCGGCGCAAGCTACCGACAGGACGTCGCCGACACGCGATACTCCGGCTCAGAGATCGTCGTCCGTAAACTCACCGAAATGGGAGCCGAAATGCACGTCCACGACCCGTACCTCGAACACTGGTATGAACTCGAAAGCCAGGGCGATTATCCCGCCCCCGGCCACTCGTGGTCTCGCTTCTTCCGCAACCAGGACGACCTTGTCAACATCCGTGTCCAGAGCGATCTCGCCAAAGCACTCAAAGGCGCCGAAGCAATGATCCTGGCCGTGCCTCACGAGCCCTACCTCAACCTCGATCCCGGCCAGATAGTCAAGTGGGCAGGCGCACCGCTGGCCATCGTCGACTGCTTCGGAATCCTCAGCGATGACAATATCCGCCGATACTTCGAACTCGGCTGCGAAGTCAAGGCCCTCGGCCGAGGCCACATCCAGCGGATCAAAGAAAGCGTCCGGAACAAGACCAAGACGTGATCATTCCCAAGGACAACACTTCTAAGGCCCGGCGTCACCGGGCCTTTTTTCTTGATTCAGAACGCCTGAAATGATAAAATAGCTCATCCGGGGTGTCGTTGTGCGCCGAGTGTCGGCGTGCTCCGCCCCTGGCGGGACGTCCGGGGCAGATCAACCAGTGTGAGGAGAACTATCCATGCGTAAAGGACTTGTTTGTGCTATTGTCGTGCATGTGCTGATGTGCTGCGGGGTGCAGGCCGCACCGTTGCAGACGTCGTTTACCTATCAGGGCCGTCTGATGAATGACGGATCACCCGCCGACGGCGTATTCGACTTCGATTTCACACTGTTCGACCAGGCAACCGGCGGCGCCATCGTCGGAGGCCCTCTCGCACGCAATCACATCAATGTGGCGAGTGGATACTTCACGGTAACGCTGAATTTCGGTCAGCCGGTGTTTGACGGTTCGGCCCGCTGGCTGCAGATCGCCGTGGCCCCCTCCGGCCTGGCCAAGAAAACGACGCTTTCGCCGCGTCAGCAGATCACCGCCGTGCCGTACGCGCTGCACGCCGCCACGACCGATCAGGGCTCAGCGTATGCACGCACGCGGGTGGTCAGCAACGTGGATGCCCTGTTCGGGGCCCTGGAGTCCATTACCGATGCCGGCCCCGGAAACCGCTATCTCATTGTGCTGGAGCCCGGCTGGTACGACCTGCGGACGCGGTCTCTCGAAATGAAACAGTTTGTGGATATCGAAGGCGCCGGGCCGGGCAGCACGATACTGGCCGGCAAGACCGACGAGAAAGCGGACTATCTCGAATCGGCGATCGTGCGCGGCGCCGACAACGTCCACCTGCGAAATCTGACCGTCTACATGCAGGCGCATCGGAATTACACGATAGGCCTGCTGAACGACGCCACGTCGATGGGTGTATCGAATGTAAGATTTACCGCCAACAGGGAAAGTGAAGGAAGCAACTGCTATCCTATTCTCAATCGGCATGGGGCATTTCTGCAACTGGAGCACGTGCACATCGACTTTCGGGACATGGACTACATCGACAGGGTCGCGGGCATCTGGAATCAGGTCAGCGATGTGGAGGTCCGCGATTGCGACATCGCCATCTGGTCCGCCGGTGATGAATACGGTATCTTGAATGAGGACGGCTGGTTCCTGTTGGACCACAGTGCAGTCGAGGTGCGGTTCGAGAGTATCGGCGTCGCCGTCGCGTGTTACGGGTCCATTGGCGATCGCCCCGTCGTCCTCAGGCAATCCTCGATCGCCTCACCCAATGATTACGCCCTTTGGACCCGCGGCACGTACACTTATCAACTCGAAGGCACGAGCATCCGCGGCCGCATCGACGTGGGCAACGGCCGGATGATCGCGTCCGACGGGGCCACCCATCGCGTAGAGTTTGTCGATCCGAGCCCCAACGTCGTCAACGGCTACCCGCCCTATGAGTACAGCGAAGGCCGCTTTGTGGGTAATCACGTCGAGCCGGGCGTTCATGGCGGCACGATCAGCGGCGGCGGCGGGCTTTATGCCGACCAAGAGATGAACGTGGTGACGGGCCATTTCGGCACCGTTGCCGGGGGACGGCGGAACGAGGCCGGCGAGGCCGCCGTCGTCAGCGGCGGGGTTCACAATGAAGCGTCAGGCGCATATGCCAACGTGCCAGGCGGCAGCAACAACCGGGCGGCTGGCGACTACAGTTTCGCAGGCGGCACGGGGGCGAGGGCTTTGCATCCGGGATCATTTGTGTGGGGCGGCGATGGCGGCATCTCGCTGGCAAGCACCGCGCCGGATCAGTTCCTCGTCAACGCCCAGGGAGGATTCGGCATCAACGCCGTGCCCGATATCGGCAGCCTCATCGTGTCAATGCCGGGTCGCGTGGAGGTTACGGCCGCAACCCGCATGGGCTTCTTGACCAGTGCCGACCTCAACATCATTAGCGGCGGCAACGGGATTCTGAGCGTTAGCGGGAATATGAGCCTCGGGGTTGCCAATAACCATGTCGCTCAAATAGGCGGCACAGTAGATCACACCATTGGCAAGGCCCTTCTCGTAAATGCACAGCAGGCGATCCGCGCTTCGGCGGGCAATTCCATCGCCAGACTCGAAAGCAATG
>JAWLHD010000238.1:0-6609 GCA_041690555.1 Anaerohalosphaeraceae bacterium | reverse complement strand
GCTTCGGCGGGGGCAGCATGTATGCGACTGCGAGGTGCGCGTTGGTTCGGGTGAGATCTGCTATATAACGGGGCCGAGCGGGTCGGGGAAGAGCGTGCTGATACGGGAGATGTACGAGAAGACGGCGGCGGAGGAGCGGCTGTGGCTGGATGAGGTGGAGCTGGACAGGCGGCGGAGTCTGATCGACTGCATCGAGGGGGACGTGTGTTCGGCGCTGCGGATGCTTTGTCAGGCGGGGTTGGGGGATGCGTTTGCGGCTTTGAGCCGGCCGGCGGAGCTTAGCGAGGGGCAGAAGTACCGGTACCGTCTGGCGCGGGCGCTTGCGGGCGGGGCGCGGGTGGTGTTTGCGGATGAGTTTTGCTCGAACCTGGATCGGATAACGGCGGCGGTGATTGCGCATCGTGTTGCGTGCATTGCCAGGCAGAGCGGGCGGACGTTTGTGTTGGCGTCGAGCCATGACGATCTGCTGTGCGATCTTCGGCCGGACGTGATCGTGGCGAAGCGGTTAGGGGGCGGGGATGAGGTGATATACAAGAGGTAGAGAAAGGCGGAAACGAGGAGCTGCAACACGTACAATTGCAGGGCAGCGGCGGTGGATGGCGACCAGGGGGTGAGGAGAAAAGACTTGCTTTGGCACTAATTATGTGTAAAATCGTAGTGTATTGGGCTCGAAGTGCCGACATAGGCGGCTGAGTGGGCCTAATTGAATGTGTTTTGAGGTGGAATTATGAAACTGCGGCAAATCAGAGTGGACGGTTACAAGAACCTGGTGAATTGTGTTGTCGATATTGGCGATTTCAATGTTCTTGTGGGGCCTAATAACAGCGGCAAGTCAAATCTGATGGAAGTGTTTCATTTTCTGGACCTGCTGTGTTTTGGGTCAGACAAGCACAGGAGCATGATGCTTCATGGTGTTCGCGGCCGGAAAGCTGTGGCACAGACGATTCTGGATTCTCATGGAGGCAAGCCTGCCCGGATAGGGGTCAATTGGGATGTCGAGGCGGTGGGAAAGGCATGGAACGTCGATTACGAGATGGAAATGGAATTCATGGGGTTGGAGCATGGGAAAGGAGGGATATGTGGGGAGATTCTGACGGCGACACCTCTTGACAGAAGGGGGCCTCGTACTCAATACATCATGCGGAGAGAGAAGTCGCTGAAGGTGGCAGAGCAATCATACAAAAAGACATCGCACGGAATAACCCGCGACAACTCATCGCTGCCTGCAATAAAGGCTCTTTACCCGGACTATGCAAAACTTCCACCCGAGTTTCCGGTTTTCATTGAAAGTCTCATGCGGACGGCGAGTCTGGCGTGTCTGGCTCTTTCACCAAGCGGGATAAGAAGTCACACAGGTACAGAAGGCGCAATCGCAGGATCAAGGATATCAGAGTTTGACCCGCTGGTTCTAATTGACGATTTGCGCAGCAACAAGGATGGGTACGAACTCTTTCAAGAGATTGTCGCGGACATACTGGGGTTCGGGTACATCCATTTAGAGACAAAGGATTTCAGGCTGCCGGCCGAGGCCAAACGCAAGGGCGAGGTGTTCAAGCGCGAGCGGAATCTCTTTCTGGGACGGACGAAGCAAGATGTCAGTTGGCTGGAGATGTGTTCTGACGGGACACTCATCGTAGTAGCCTTGATCGCGGCGTATTTGTCGGACGCCGACAACCGGCCAATTCTGCTTGTGGAGGAACTGGAGAATTGCCTGCATCCGGCGGCAATAAAGAAGCTGATCAGATTCTTCCAGGACAACTCGGATCGCTGGCCGGTTCTGATTACGACGCATTCGCCTTATGTGCTCAACTGCGTTGATCCTGAAGACGTTCGGGTTGCGGTTGTAGATGAGACCGGGGCAGCGCACGTCGAGAGCGTTCGCAACAACAAGGAGCTTAGGGATTACCTGAAGGCGGGTCTTATGGATTTCGGAGACCTGCTGGAGTCGAACTTCGAAGAGGTGTTGGGAGAAAAGAGATAGTGGGCGGGGCGAGGGGAAAGGACACCTTTGCAGGGCCGGTCTCGCTGTTGGTATTAGAAGGAGAGACGGAGGAGATATTCTATCCGCTGGTTGCGGCGCGGTACCTGGTCGGAATACCACTGCATTACAAGCTTCTAAGAGGCCAAGGCAATATTAACCGGCAAGTGACAGGGGCGGCCGGCCAATATCTGCACAACAACCCGGGCACACGGGTTCGTGTTTACTGCTGCATCGACGCGGAGAGGAACAAGCGAAGCGCGACACCTCTGGAGTTGGATTTTGTTCGAGAGGAGATTGTGAGGAGGAACTTGCGTCGTGTTCTCAGTGTGGACGCAATCCCGGCGGATCCTGAGATCGAGTCATGGTTCTTCCATGACATTGAGGGTGTTTACGGCTTTGTCCAAGCGAAGAAATCGCGACGTAATCCAGGCAGGTATCGCAATGCGTCGAAGTTTGGGAAGAGGGACTTACAGCGACTGTTCGAACAATTCGGCAAGGTCTACGTGTCGGGAAAGCGGGCAAGGCATTTTATCGAGAGCCTCGACGTTGAGAGAATTGTGAAGAACTGCCCTGACTTGTGCGCCGGTGTTACACTGATCAGGACTAAGGCTCATGATATGACGGACCACCTGATCCGATAGGCAAGCGGTATGGGATATGTAAAACGTCGGCAGAGGGAGAATTAGCGAATGTCGCGGAGTTATCATACGACACGGCGTGATTTGACGGGACAGGGTGTGTCGATGGTTGGAGGAGGGTTGTTATGGCGGTGCGGTGCAGTGTTGTTGAGGGTCTGGTTGTTGAGCGCGGCGGGGTTTCGGATTATGAGTCACTTGCGGGTTATCATTACCGTGGTCGGCCTTGTCGTCCTTTTGCGGGGGTTTATGTTATGCGGAGGCGGTGTGGGGCGGTGCGGTTGGCGGAGGGGCCGGCGGGGGTGATTGTTTACGTTAATCCGCCGGCGAATCATGCATTGCGGAACGCGGCGACGGGCGGGGTCTTTTCGCGGATTGGGGATCGTCGGGAGCAGCTTCGGGCGATCAATCGGAAGATTCGTACGATAGCGCGGGTGATCGTTGAGCCACGGTACCGGGGGCTGGGACTGGCGGCGCGGCTGGTGCGGGAGACTATGGGGCTTATGGGTGTGGCGATGATCGAGGCGACGGCGGCGGCGGGTGGGAGCCATTCGTTCTTTGGGCGTGCGGGGATGCGGCGGTATGACTGGGATGCGCCGGCGGCGGCGGTGCGGATGGAGAGTGCGCTGGCGAGCGTTGGGATAGGGCGCGACGACTACGTGGACGCGGAGCTTGTGCAGCGGAAGCTGGAGGGGCTGGCGGGGTGCGAGGCGGAGTATATTGATGGGGAGATGCGGCGGTTCATTCGGCCTTGCGTTAATCGGAGGGGGATGGAGCGGGGGCTGGAGAGGACGCGGTTTGTGTTGGGGCGTTTAGGCGGCAGGCGGGTTTATTACCTGTGGGGCTGCTGGGGAGATGAAGACTTGCGGTTTGGGCATTAAGGTGATGAGTGAGGAGGAAGGGCAGTGAAGCGGAGGAAGGTTTTGTATCAGAAGCAGTTGGCGGTGATCGATGATCTGGTGATCGGGGTGGAAGATGAGGCGAAGATTCTGAAGCGGCATCGGGTTTCGCGGCGGCTGTATCGTCGGTGGCTTTGCCAGGAGGCTTTTGCGGATGAGCTTCGTCGGGGCGTTGAGGCGGCTCGGCATCGGAACATGCTGCAGATTGCGCGGCATGTGCCCGCGGCGGTGGAAGGGCTTGTGGAGATGATTCGGCACGACAACAGCGAGGTGAAGCGCAAGGCGTGTCTGGACCTGCTTGGGCTTGGGAACTGTGCGGAGAAGGACGCGGAGGTTGTGCGCGGGCCGCGGGTGAGCAAGGGGCAGGCGAGCAGGATATTGGAGGTGTTGGCGGAGAAGGAGGCGGGGTGATGGGGGGCAAACGCATTCTCCTGGCGCGCGGTACGTCAGAGCAAAACCGTTCGGGGCGGGCGAGTGGAGCGAGGGATGGGGTGGGACCCGGGCGAGGGCAGGATGGTCACTACATGGAGCGCGGGACGTTACAAGGGCAAGATGCCCTCGCTACGTCAAGGGCGGGATGGGCTTGCTACGTTGGGGTGTGGGTGAGGCTGTGATTGACTTGTTATTTTGAAGAGACTATTGCAGAATTATTGTACACGGTGTTTGGTGGATGAGGAGAGGTTTTGGAGGAGGCTGTTATGGCTGGTGTTGTTGGTGGTGTTGGTTTGGCTTATGAGGCGGTTCGGGGGGTTGCGCCCGGTCGGCGGCGTGACTTGCGGAATTACTTGAAGGTTTATTTGGGGCTGGATGTGCCGGACGTGCGTGTTTGCGAGGGGCATTGTTCGCCGATGGATTATGTCTGGCATGCGTGGAGTGTCGACTTTTTGCGGCGGTCGGGCGGGGTTTTGAACGGCGATGCGGTAGTGTGGGCGAATCGCGGGGGCGGCAAGACTCGTTTGGCGGCGGCGGCGACGCTTTTGGACTGCGTTTTCAAGCCGGGGTGTTCGGTTCGGATATTGGGCGGGTCGCTGGAGCAGTCGTCGCGGATGTATGAGTATTTGCTGGAGTTTGTGCGCGGTGGGTTCGGGCATTTGCTGGCGGGTTCGGCGCTGAAGGGTCAGTGTCGGTTTGCGAACGGGTCTTCGGTGGAGGTGTTGGCTCAGTCGGCGCGGAGCGTGCGCGGGCGGCACGTTCGGAAGCTTCGGTGCGACGAGGTGGAGTCTTTCGACGAGGGGGTTTATAACGCGGCGAAGTTTATTACGAGCAGCGGCGGTGGGATTGCGGCGGCGATGGAGAGCGCGAGCACTTCGCATCGTCCTTACGGTTTGATGCAGAAGGTGGTTGAGCAGGCGGAGTCGACGGGGGCGCCGGTGTTCAAGTGGTGTTTGTTCGAGGTGATCGAGCGGTGCCGGGATCGCAATTGCAGCGGGTGCGTTCTTTGGGGGGACTGCCGGGGTCGCGCGAAGACGGCGCGGGGGTATTTGCGGATCGAGGATGCGATTACGCAGATGCGGCGGAGCAGCCGTTCGGGCTGGGAGTCGGAGATGCTGTGCGTTCGGCGGGGGGTGGATAATGCGGTGTTCGCGGATTTCAGCGAGGCGGTGCACGTGCGGGCGGTGGATTATGATGCGAGTCTGCCGCTGTATCGGGCGATCGATTTCGGGTTCGTGAATCCGTTTGTGTGTTTGTGGGTGCAGGTCGACGAGGCGGGGGACGTTCGGGTGATCGACGAGTACGTGCGGCGGCGTGCGACGATCGAGGCTCATGCGGCGGCGGTGCGGGACAGGACGCCTTGCGAGGAGGAGGCGGTTGCGGCGACGTATTGCGATCCGGCGGGCGGGGGGCGGAACGTGGTTACCGGTACGAGCGCGGTTCGCGAGCTGGCGGAGCATGGTATTCGTGCGCGGTATGCGGCGAGTCACGTTTTGGACGGGATCGAGCTGATTCGGCGGGCGATACGTCGCGGGGACGGTACGTCGCATCTTGTTGTTAGTCGGCGGTGCGTTCGGCTGATCGAGGCGCTGCGGGGTTATCATTATGGGGATCGCGGGGGTGCGTGCGAGCTGCCGGAGAAGGACGGGGTTTACGATCATCCGGTGGATGCGCTGCGGTACTTTTTCGTGAACTTCGAGCGGGAGCGGGGTGAGAGCCGGCGGTATTGAGAGCGGGATATATAAGGCAAGCGCCCGATTTTGTTCGAGCGCTTGCTTCCTTGTTTTCAACCTCCGTGTTGGCACGTTGGCAGTGCGCCTTACCGGTGAGTAATGCGCACACTTTAGACGGGATGCGCTCTTTCGGTGCGATGACTTGCGGTCATGAAGCTTTCGAGTATGACGTACAGAGCCGAGATGCCCACAAGGGCGTAGATAATTCGGCTCAGGACGGTCATGGGGCCGAAGATGGCTGCGACGAGGTTGAAGTTGAAGAATCCGACGAGGCCCCAGTTGATTCCGCCGATGAGCAACAGAACCAGGGATATCCAACCGATTGTGTTGAGCCTTAACATTTTTGCGCCCTCCAGTTTTGGGGTTAGTAATTATTATTTACATCCACCTATAGCTACGCAGTCTGGGTGGCGATGTTTGGTGTGAAAGGGGCGCGTGCGGGGCGGCGGGCCGATAGAAGGTTTGCGCGAGGCGGCGGGTTGGAGAATGTATAGGGTTGCAAAAAAACCCGGTGGGTCAGCGTTTTTTGGGGTGAGTTTTTTTGTGGTGCGTCATCGGCCGGCGGCGTATCGGCTCCATTGGTTGTCGCCGTAGAGCCAGAGGCGGTGAGCGCGGTAGTAGCCGTCGAGGGCATCGCACCAGGGGTATTGTGCGGGGGCGGGTTCGAGGTTGTCGTCGGCGTCGGCGGCGAGATATAGGTCGGGGTCGGTGTTGTCAACGGAGGCGGTTTGGGCGCAGCCTGTCAGCATGGCGGCGGCGAATGCGGCGAGCATGAGGATTGTGATTCGGTGCTGCATTGCTTTTCTCCTTGCATCAATCGAAGCGAGTCGAAAGGCGTCTCATATAAAGTTTAAGATACAGCGGGGGTCGGGTCAAAGGCGGCGGGGAGGGAGAGGGGCTGCTATTATGGGGCGTGCATAGAAGACGAC
>JAWLHD010000237.1:0-6620 GCA_041690555.1 Anaerohalosphaeraceae bacterium | reverse complement strand
CAGCGTGATCCCCGTCGATCGGCCGCGCGGCCGGCGGCGCGGTATGCCTGGTAAGTTTATAGGGCTCAATGAACCGATTTAGCCGTTTGGCATTCCTTTCCGCAATATGCCTCGTCACCAATTCCGCATTCGCGTGCAGATACAACGTCCGCGATGTCGGCTTCGTCAATCTCGGCGTCGACACCTGCATGCTCTTTGGCCTCGTCGACGCCCAGACGCCTCCCGCCGACGTCGCCTCCATCAGGACCGTAATATCTGAAAAGCTTGAGCATACCGATCTCAAAGCCGAGATGATAAACGTCACCGACGACCCCGATCATCCCGCCGCCCGCTCCGCAGCGACTCATGCTGTAACCTCGCTGCCCGCGGCACTGCTCGTCGCGCCCGACTCACGATCGCACCCGGTCAGCTTCGCCGGCGCCTCCCTTCGGAGCAGGCTCGCCTCCGAGCTCGATGCCCTCTTAAGTTCACCCGTCCGTGAACAAATCGTACAAGCCTGTGTCGCCGGCTACGGCGCAATCCTTGTTGTCGAGGGCGCCCACGGCGACCAAAATTCCGCCGCCGAAAGGGCCGCCCGCGGCGCCGCCTCGCTCATCGCCGAACACCTGGCATACCTGCCCAAGCCCGTCGCCAAAGGCCCTGAGGTTATTACCCTCACCCGCGAGAGCTTTAAGCACGAGGAATTGCTCCTCTGGTTCCTCGATCTCCAGGCCGAAGAAGTGCTACAGCCTCAGGCCGCCGTCTTCTACGGACGTGCCCGCCGAATCGGCCCCGTCCTTGCCGGCCACGAAATAACCGAGAATACCATCGCCAACATACTTGCACTCATCGGGGCCGACTGCGAATGCGGCCTCGACAGACGATGGATGGAAGGCCCCATGCTGCCCGTAAGATGGCCCCCCCAGACGAGGGCCCGCATCGCCGAGTCCCTTGGTTTCGACCCGGACAGCCCGACCGTCAAGATGGAAGTCAGCATGATACTCAGGAAAAACCCAGGCTCGCATGCCCAAGCGGATTTGCCAGGCTTTGACGGCGTTCCCTTCGGCTACCAGGAGATCGTCATCGATTTCGACGACGCCAACACTCAACCCGCCGAGCCCTCCGCAGTCGTTTCCGCCCCTGAAGAGCCGCTCCAGCAACTTCTCAAAACGCGCTTGCAGCCCGAAAACACGTCGATCTTTGACGCCCATGCCGACGAGACGCTTTCCCTGGCCGTCACTCTTGGCGTAGTAACCGTCTTCGGCGCGGCAGTCGTCGTAATCGGCATTGTTATCCTTCGACGCGGACATATCAAGATTGAAAGGAATCCCTGGTGAGTTCACCTCGTCACCGCCTGGTCGTCGCCATGTTTATTGCTTCGGCGGTGTGCGCCCAGGCTGCTCACAACTGGTGCGCATATAATCACGACCATGCCGCAACCGCCGTAACAAAGCAAGCGCTGCAAACGCCGCTGCACGAAGCATGGCGTTTTCAGTCGCGTCATCGCCCGCGACCGGCCTGGCCCGAACCTGCTAAGCAGGATTATTATCACCGACTCAGCCCGCTGCACCCTGCGGTTACTTTCGACCGCGCCTTTCACACCGTTGTCAAGGGTAGCCGCCTCTGCTTCGGCTCCTCGGCCGACGACACGCTCTACTGTCTCGATACTCGCACGGGCCGACTTCTATGGTCCTTCGCGGCCGAGGCCCCCATCCGCCTGGCGCCCACTATTTACGCAGACAGGGTTTATTTTGGTGCAGACGACGGCATAGCGTACTGCCTCGATCTGCAAACGGGCGAATGCCTTTGGAGATGCCGTCCCGTCGATGACGATTACCGGCTCCCCGGCAACGGAAGAATCATGTCTCTTTGGCCCATACGCACCGGGATACTCCTTGACGGCGACACCGCATGGTTCTGTGCCGGCCTGTTTCCCACAGAAGGCGTATTCCTCTGTGCAGTAAGCACCGAGGACGGCACTCTCCGCATGCGCCGGGAGATATCCATCTCACCCCAAGGGTACATGCTCGCCTCCCCGCGACACATCTTCATCCCCACGGGTCGCACGCAGCCTGCCATCTTCGACAAGTCCGACGGCAAACACATGGGAAACCTGCCGGGCCCCGGCGGAGCATTCGCACTCCTTGTCGAAGACACGCTCACAACCGGCCCCGGACGCGGCACCGGTGCGGTTGCCGTCACCGATCTCGAGCAGAAAACAACAATCGCAACCTTCGACGCCCTCCGAATGGTGGTTCGCGGCGATATCGCCTATATCCAGACTGCCCATGACCTCTCCGCACTCGACCGAACGCGATATCTCGACCTGGCCCGCCGGATTCAGACGCTCACTGATCGCCGAAAGGACGCGGAGAAGAAACTTAAATCATTCGAAAAAGGCGAACAGGACACCGGCTATATCTTTGCCGCTGAAGAGCACCGCCAACTGACTGAGTCCATCGCCGAACTAAATGAAGAGGCGCGTCGATGCACACTTTGGAGGGTTGCCGCCAAATATCCTTATTCGCTGATACTTGCCAACGATATACTATTCGCCGGCGGTGAAAACGGCGTCGCCGCCTTCGATGCCGCCGAGGGAACGCTGCTCTGGCAGAAGGAAGTCAGCGGAAAGGCATGGAGTCTTGCAGCCGCCGACGACCGACTGTTCGTCAGCACGGACCAGGGCGTCATACACTGTTTCCAGAACGAGCACCGCCCCCTTGCAGTCATTACTTTGCCCGTCAACGACGACTCTTATTTCCGCGACCATTCCTCACGCCAGACTCTTGCTGACGCGGCCGAGCGCATCCTACTCGACACGAACATAGCACAAGGCTACTGTGTCGTGGTCGATCCCGCATCGAGTACATTGGCATACGAACTCGCCAAACTCAGTGACCTGCAAATAGTCTGCATCGAAAAGAGTGACAAAGCCGCCGAGACCCTTCGTCAAAGATTCCACGCCGCCGGCCTTGCTGAGCGCATCGTAGTCCACTGCATTCCGGGCGAACAACTGCCCTACCCCGACTACTTCGCCAATCTCATCGTCAGCGAAGCCGCCGCCGTGTCCGGCAAGCTCCCCGCCAATGCCAAGGAGCTCTTGCGCCTCCTGCGACCCGAAGGCGGCACACTCTGCCTGGGCGCCTCATCCCCGAGCCCGCGAGCGTTGACCGAAACCACTCTCAAAGAGTGGGCTTTGCTAACCGGCGTCCAGGACCCGCAAATCAACAGTCGCCACGGCATCTGGCTCAGTATCCGGCGGGCCGCCCTTGCGGGCGCAGGAGCGTGGACTCACCAGTACGCCGACACCGGCAACACCGCATGCAGCAGCGACGCCCTCGCCGCCGGTCCCATGCGGCTCCAATGGTTCGGCGAGCCCGGACCAAGAGACGTCATCGACCGTCACCACCGCGCAGCAGCACCCCTCGTCGCCAAAGGCCGCCTTTTCGTACCCGGCGACAACCTCGTCTGGTGCCTCGACGCCGCCAACGGCACAATCTACTGGCAGCGATCTCTTCCCGAAACCCGCCGTGTAGGCATCTTTCTCGATTGCGGCAGCATGTGCGTCGACGACACACATCTGTACGTCGCCGCTGCCGACCAATGTCTCAAGATCGACGTCGACACCGGCAGTGAGTCAGCCGCCGTCGCAATGCCGCAGCTTGCCGATGCCGTGCGCCACTGGGGCTATCTCGCCCGAACGGGCGGCCTTCTTTTCGGCAGCGGACGAAAGCCCGACGCCGCATACTCGGAAACGAGCTACGAAGCCGACCTTGCCCTCTGGTATCGAAACATGAAAGTCGTAACCAGCGACTACCTCTTCGCCCTCGATCCGACCACCGGCCAGCCCAAATGGACGCACATCGACAAAGATGGCGTAATCCTCAACCCGACCATTGCCATCGGCGGCGGACGATTCTTCTTCGTCCAGACCACAAGCCCGTCGGCACTCAACGATCAACTCGGCCGACTCCCCGTTAAGGACCTCTTCAAGGGCGGCACGCAATCCCTCGCCGCCCTTGACGCAAGTACCGGCGACCTCCTGTATAAGATCGATCTCGACGTGAGCAAGATCGCCGAACCCGTCTCTCTGAATTGCGCCGACGGCGTCGTCATCTTCAGCGGCTCCAGCCTCGTCAAGGACCACATCCGCTACTACTACACCGCCTTCGAAGCAGCTACCGGCAGGATACTCTGGCAGACCGACCACAACAGCGAACTGCCCACCGACGGCGGCCACGGCGAATACAACCGCCACCTTACCATCGTTGACCAGACTGTCTACGCCTGGCCCTACGCCTATAACCTCAAGGACGGCCGGCGAATCGAAGGCTGGAAGTTCAACCGCAGAGGCCACGGATGCGGCGGTGTCTCCGCCTCCGCAAACGCCCTCTTCTGGCGAGGGCACAACCCCTGGATTTACGACCTCACCCCCGGCGGCGGACCCGTTCGGCTGAACACCGTCACCCGCCCCGGCTGCTGGATCAACATCATACCCGCCGCAGGCCTCGTCCTCATACCCGAAGCCAGCTCGGGCTGTACCTGCGGCTACCCCCTCCAGACCTCGCTGGCCTATCGACCCCTTGCCAGAAACTGAAACCGGGACCAACTGTCATGCACATAGTAAAGCTCATAGCCAAGGAAATCCTCTACCGCAAGACCCACTTCCTGCTCGGCCTCTTAGCCGTCATAACCGCCGTTGCCCTCTGCGTCGCGTTCATCACCACCGCCGCCGCCGGCAACCGCGAAACCGCCCGACTCATGCTCAAAGCCGGTTTCAACCTGCGGATCATCCCCGCCGATGCCGACCTCAACCGCTTCCTGATCAACGGTTTTTCCGATCGCACCATGCCTTCCGAGTACGTCGACATAATGGCCCGGCAGAAAGGCTTCTCCTACAACCACCTCCTGGCCACCCTCCAGCAGAAAATCACTTGGCGCGGCGTGGACATCGTCCTCACCGGCCTGGCGCCCGAAGTCTGCCCGCCCGACATGAAGAAACCACCTATGGTCTTTGAAGTTAAACCCGGCACCGCATACATAGGCAGCGTCCTCGCTTCCACGCTCGACATCAAAAAGGGCGACTACATTGAAATCAACGGCACAACCCTCACCGTCGTCCAGTGCCTCTCCCCTTCCGGCACTCTCGACGACATCCGCATACAGTGCCACATCGCCGACGCCCAGACCATCCTGGACCTGCCCGGCCGCATCAACGAAATCCAGGCAGTCGACTGCCTCTGCTTCACACCAACAGACGATCCACTCGCCATCCTCAAACAGGACCTCGCTCGCGTCCTTCCCGACGCCCAGGTCATACAGATGGCCCGTCTTGCCGAGACACGAACCCACCAGCGCCGCATGATCCGCAACTATCTCACCTTCCTCATCACAGCCGTCATCATGGTCGCCGGCGCCTGGATCGGCCTCCTCGCAATGCTAAACGTCCGGCAGCGACAAAGCGAAATCGGGATCATGCGGGCCATCGGCTACCGCTCGACCTCCATCGCAGCCCTCCTCCTCGGCAAGGCCGTGCTCATGGGGCTCCTCGGCGCCGTCGCGGGCTTTGCACTCGGCTCCGCGCTCGCCGTGGCCTTCGGCCCCGACATCTTCAAACTCACCGCCAAAAACCTCAAACCCGACTACACCCTGCTCGTCTGGTCTCTCGTCGCCGCCCCCCTCTTCTCCGCCGTGGCAAGCTTCATCCCCGTCATGCACGCCGTCGCAGCCGACCCCGCCGACACGCTCCGAAAGGAATAACATGCTCACGCTCAAGAACGTAACAAAGACTTACCGCACCGGCAGCCAGACCATCAATGCACTCGAAGATGTAACCCTGCACGTCCGACCCGGCGAATTCATCGTCGTCCGCGGCCCGAGCGGCAGCGGCAAGACTACGCTTTTGATGATTCTGGCCGCAATGCAGCGGCCAACCCGCGGCACCGTTCTCTTCGAAGATCGGGACCTCTGCGCAATGACTCCCGCCGAGCGAGCCCGCTTCCGAGCGACAAACCTCGGCTTTATTTTCCAGATGTTCCACCTTGTCCCGTACCTGACGGTAATTGAAAACGTCCTCCTGCCGGCGGCAGCGGCCGGCCTGCCCAGCGCCCGCCGACGAGGCGATGAGCTCATCGAGACACTCGGACTCGCCTGCCGTAAACTGCACAACCCCACCCAGCTAAGCGCAGGCGAAAAACAGCGAACCGCGGTCGCCCGCGCAATGCTCAACCAGCCCCGCCTCATCCTCGCCGACGAACCCACAGGCAACCTCGACCCCGAAAACGCCAAAGCCGTCCTCAGCCACCTCGCCGAATACCGCAAATCAGGCGGCACAGTAATAATAGTAACCCACGGCCTCGAAGCCGCCCAATTCGCCGACAGAATCATCCACCTAAACGCCGGCCGAATCAGCCCCGAAAGAGCCGAACAATTCAGTGGAGATTGACGACATGAGCGACCAGACCAACCGCCCGATTCAGCGCATCTTTTGTCTCGCCGCCTTTTGCATCTGTTTCATAGGGCACTCGTTTGCCATTGACATTTCGGCGAATCAATCTGAATCTGTGCTATATACTGTGAATCTGCCGCCGGCCGACCCGGCAACCGAAAACGTCAACTACCTGAAAATCCCCGCCGACACA
>JAWLHD010000236.1:0-6647 GCA_041690555.1 Anaerohalosphaeraceae bacterium | reverse complement strand
ATCCACTGCGCCACGGCGTTTTCAAAAGCCTCACTGTCCGGCTCGAACCCGCAGAATCGCCGCGATACCGACGCAAAAACGTAATAGTTCGCCGCGTTCGGCCACCGTCGCACCCACTCTCTAAAATGGTCAGCAGAGGGCTCTTCAGTCATTTGTCCCCGGGCATCGTACTTGCCGGTCGGCATGACGCGGCTTGTTGCCCAAGGAGTATCGACGAAATGCTCGCGAAGATGCTGAATGAGCGCGTCGCGATTCCGCGTGGTGATTTCGTATCGGGCGTCGGTGTCGGTGTAGTCCCATCCGCCAAGGTGCAGAGAAGGTCGATCGGGGAAATCAAACGGATAGATCCGCACGTTTACGGGCACGCGCAGCCGCTTGTCTCTGCTGACTATCTCGCCTGAGTACTCGCCGGCATCTATCCCGCTCGAATGGAACGTCAGCCATATCTGTCGTGTCATTCCCTGCGGGACCCTGATCCGATAATGTTGCCCCGCCCTTTCGGCCAAAGGCAGCGCCGCGGCGACCGCGACACCCGATTTGGTATCGGTAAAGGGCACTTCATGAAGGGTGATCCATTGCGGATTGGGCCCGCCGGGCAGTCCCTCAATCGCCAGCATTAGCTCAACGTCGCGGTCGTCGGCGTTGGTGAGATTAAACGCGGCGCTGCGATATTCGTTGCGCATCATCGCAACCACAATCTGGGCTGCGCCATCCAGGGGCTGTTCGGTCGGACTGAGCATGTCCCAATGGTTCTTCTGCCAGACGGTTAGCGGCTTGATTCCTCTGGCACGCCACGCAGCAGCCTGAACCGCAAAGAGCCGCCGATGCAAATCGCTGATCGGAAACACGGTTTTGAAATCGTCTCGCGGCGCTATCATAACATCGGGTATTTGCTGCTCAATCCGCAGAAGTTCCTCTTCCATCTGCTTTCTCGAATCGATGTCTTTTAGTCCGGCGCGTATTTCGACGAGGTCGGTGCGGAGCCGCCTTTTGACGCCGTGGGAGACCTGCTGCGCGCGACAGAAGTGTCCCACGTCCATAATGGGCTCGCCGGCAAGCGGCAATTGCAGGAAGTCATCTGGCCCGCGGTATATCTCGATTTCATCAACGAATGTGTAAGTGCCGCCGGGCACGCATACCACCTTGACATATCGCCCATGAGTCTTGAGGTCGTCGCTTTGGTAGCAATGCAGCGCATAGCCGTCGGTACGCGGCTGCTCCCGCGAAAGCCCGACCAGATCGCCGGCAAACGTCCACGTCCTGTTATCGGGGCTGACAAATATGAACAAGGACATTGGCCATTGCACCCCCGCCACCCCGGCGGCGGTATTGAAGGATGCACCGCTGATCGGCCGGACCTGGCCGAGATCAATTGTGACGGTCGGCAAGGCGGCTCGGCTCCAGCCGACGGTTGTGTGCTGCGTCCAGAAGTACCCCTGCGAACGGATGCCGTCGGTCAACTGAACTGCGTCGCCGGCGTCCGTACAATGCTGGTAATTTGGGGTGGGTTCGAGCGTGTATTTTCTGCCGAGTGCGATATTGACGCGGGCCTGTGCGCCCACGGCGCCCGCGGCAAGGACGGACAGCAACATCACACACACGGTCATCACTTCTACGCCTTTGTTTCTTGACGTCATACGCATGTCCGCACCTCCGCACACGAGATCGCTTTTGGGTTCACTTGCTCTTGTGCACAACGATCAGGCTGTTGGCGACCGGCCTCTCGCGACCGTCCGAGGGCTGATTCATAACCCGACCGCCAAGCCACATAGTCGATGACCCGCCGCCGTCGAGATTCACAGCATCGGTGCAGCCTATCTCTTCCATCAGCCCTGCCAATTCGGGGAAGGTCATGCCCGCGGAAAGACCCTGCTGCCGTCCGTCTACCACCACAAGAAAGATCGCATCTTTGTTGAAGCCTACGGCCGTACGAGGATGCCTCGGCTGATTGCCCTGCCATGAGCGCAGCTTGCCATCCTGTATGAGTATGGGCCCGCCGCCGACCGCCGTGCGAACGCTTTTCAGATCCGGCGAACTTGAGACGGCAATCTCCAAAACAGTACCTTCTGCAAGAGTCGGATGTCTGTCAAGCAAATCCGGGCCAACTGCAAGGACCATTCTGTGCGGCGTCAATGCGGCATTGCCGCCCGCTCGTACTTCTACAACGCGAGCCGTATATGTCCGTCCAATTCTTAGCGGCAGCCAGTTCTCACGATCCATTGCCTCAAGAACCAGATCACTGCCCGCCGAGGTACGCGTGGAGGCACAGAATACAGGGGTGAAGAGGACCGCAGCGTTGCCTGCACACTGCTGATTAAGGCCTGCCTGGATAGCGAAGCCTTCGGGACCGGTGATGTGAATGCGGGTGGAGACTTCGCCGATCCGGGGGCTGTCGTCGGCGTCGATCCAGAAGGCAGCGCCTCGCGAGGTACTGACCAACTGTCCATCGACGATGTGCAGCCCCGTTGGGTCGCCCTGGTATGGTCCCGGACGAATAATGAAGAAATCACCGTTCACCGCGGCGACCGCCTGGGCGCGGTCAAGCGGGAGGTCATCCACCTGCCTGCGCACACTTGCCAGGCCGGAAACAGTGCCCTGTCCCAAGGCTGTTACGAAATCGAAGGAACCCGGCGATCTATCGAATTTGAGGACATGAATAGCCCACGGGACATCCCCAATTCGACGCTGAAGGTATTCGACACCCGCGGGAATGCGGGGCCAGACTGGATCAGCAACCTGGGCACATACCAAGGGCTGCAGGACAGAGATTGATATCAGCACCGAGAGCAGCACGCCAGGGCGGCGGGCCGCCTTTCTTGAGACGCCAGAAGGAATGTTACTGCCGCAAAACCGCATACGCCCTCCACGAAAACTGTTTAACAAAATCACGCAGCCGCAAGCCGTCAGCCACGGTGGAGCAATTGCTCCATCATAACGTATGCGCTGACAGACTGCAATATTGGCGAGATCAGGTTAAACGGAGCGGCAACCGGAGACACGGCAGCTTATACAACCGGGCGTATCTTCTTTATTGCGGCGGGTGTTTTGCTTGCGCAGGAATATTCGAATTCCGGGCAAAGCAAGCAGGGGCGCGGGGTTTGCCTGTGCAAGCAGGTTTTCGGGTTTTCACATTTCCTTCTGTGCCATACGCCGGTGCTCCTCGATGATGCTGACGGTCTTCTCAGGGGTCAAGTCGCCGTAGATCTTGTCGTCTATCATCATGACGGGGGCCAGGCCGCATGCCCCGACGCATCGAGCCTGCTGTATTGAGAAGAGTCCATCCGCCGTGGCCTCGCCGACCTCGATGCCCAGATGCTGTTGCAGGGTTTCCAGTATCTGGCCGGCTCCTTTAACATAGCAGGCAGTGCCGAGACAAACCGAGATTGTGTATCTGCCAGGCGGCGTCAGGTTGAAGTAATGATAGAACGTCGCAACGCCCCAGATATGTGCGGCGGGCACTTGCAGGCCATTGGCGACTTCGTCCATCACCTCGCGCGACAGATAGCCGAAGAGTTCCTGAGCCTTGTGCAGCACCGCTATAAGATATGATTCAGAGTACTGGCGCCCGGCGGCATCGGCCATGAACTCGCGGAGTGTCGTCATTTTGTCTTGAGCCAACTCTGTCATTCCTTCACCTCGATTTTCTTTGCTTCTCTGGGGACTATACCCACGGGCAGCTTGGGCTTGTAATGGGTGTGGAGATACTTGTGCGACATGTCGCTGAGGGGCTGGCCCAGAAACTCCTTGTAGAGCTTCTGGACGCCAGGGTTGTCATGGCTTCGGCGGATTGTCTTGCCTCGATCCAGGTCATACAGTGCTTGTGCACGTTTCCTGAGGGATTCGTCATCGAGCGGGATAGTGTTGATCGTCGCGTAAGGCTGGCCACCACCGCCTACGCATCCGCCGGGGCAACCCATGATCTCGATGAAGTGATACCGCTGCGGATCGCGTCGGACGGTCTCCAGGAGTTTGCAGGCGTTGCCAAGGCCATGGGCTACGGCGACGCGTATCTCAGCGCCTTCCATCGTCAGGCTGCCTTCCTTGACGCCTTTGAGGCCTCTGACGCCTTCGACTTCTATGTCGACGAGCGTCTGGCCGGTGTAGAGTTCATAGGCGGTGCGAATAGCCGCCTCCATCACGCCGCCGGTTGTGCCGAATATGGCTCCCGCTCCGCTGGACAGTCCGAGAGGGGAGTCGGGCTGCTGGGGTTTGATGTTGACGAAATCGATACCGGCCGATTTGATCATCCAGGCAATCTCTCGTGTTGTGACGACGATGTCCACACCCCGCATTCCGTCGAACATCAGCTCGGGTCGGGCGGCCTCGTACTTTTTGGCGGTGCAGCACATGGCGGCGACACTGCAAATCTTCTTCGGGTCGATGCCCATCTTCTGAGCGAAATAGGTTTTGGTCATTGCACCCTGCATGGACATGGGCGACTTGCAGGTGGAGACGTTGTCAATGAGGTCGGGGTAGAACTGCTCCAGGCATTTCATCCAGGCACTGGAACAGGAGGTGATCATGGGGAGTTTGCCATTATTCCTCAGACGGTGGAGGAATTCACTGGCCTCTTCCATAATCGTAAGGTCAGCGGAGAACTGAGTGTCAAAGACATAATCGAAGCCCAGGTTCCGCATCGCCGCAACGAGCTGCCCTTCCATGTTTGAGCCGATCGGCATGCCAAACGACTCGCCGATGGCTGCGCGGACTGACGGAGCGAACTGGGCAACCTTGACAAGGTCGGGGTCGTTAAGCTTTTCGAAGAGTTCCTGAGTGTAGTTGTGTTCGAGAAATGCCGCGGTGGGGCAGACGTTTATGCACTGCCCGCAGGCCGTGCAGACGCTTTCGGCCATGGGGAGGTTGTAGGCGGGGGTTACGACGGTATTGAACCCGCGGTGCGACTGGGTGAGATTGTGCACCTGCTGGATTTCGGAACACATCCGCACACAGCGTCCGCAAAGAATGCACTTCTCGGGGTCGCGGATGACCGCTTCGCTGGACAGGTCCTGCTCGTAGCGCTTTCGCTCACCGGCGAAGTGTCGCATCCTGATGCCCGATGCGGCGGCGAGCCGCTGCAGTTCGCAGTTTCCGTCGCGTTCGCAGATGTGACAGTCCTGCGGGTGGTTGTCGAGAATCAGTTCGACGATGTCCCTTCGGGCACGGCGAAGCTGGCGGGTATTGGTTTTGATCTTCATGCCGTCGCTGATCGGGAACGCACACGAGGCAACGAAATTGCGCTGCCCTTCCACTTCGACGATGCAGACGCGGCAAGCGCCCTCAATCGACAGTTTGGGGTGATAGCACAAGCGTGGTATCTTGAATCCCAGTTTGTCGGCGGCCTGCATGATCGTTTGCTCAGGTTCGACCTTATACTCTTTGTCGTTGATGAATATGGATATCATTTTTTTCATATGATCCTCAAGCCCTTTTGATCGCGTCGAATTTGCATACAGTGAAACACTGTCCGCAGCGGATGCATCTGTCCTGCAGAATACGGTGCTTTTCCTTTCGCGCCCCCTCGACGGCGGCCACCGGACAGACGCGCTTGCAGGCGCCGCACCCTACGCATTTTTCGTTAACAGTGAAGCTGAGCAGCGCGGTGCATTGGCCGGCCCTGCATTTTTTTGAGCTGATATGCTCTTCATATTCCTCTCGGAAGTTGGCTATCGTGCTGAGCACGGGATTGGGTGCCGACTGGCCGAGCCCGCAAAGCGAAGCCCGTTTGATCATTTCGCCAAGTCGTTCAAGCTTCTCAATGTCGCCCGGCTGCCCTTTGCCTTCGGTGATCCGTGTCAGAATGTCGTACATTCTTTTGGTGCCTTCGCGGCATGGCGTGCACTTCCCGCAGGATTCGTCCTGGGTGAATTCGATGAAGAACCTGGCCAGGGCGACCATACAGGAATCCTCGTCAATAACGATCATGCCTCCTGACCCCATGATCGACCCGGCTTTGGCGAGGGAGTCGTAGTCGATTTGCGTGTCGAGATACTGCTTTGGCAGACAACCGCCGCTGGGGCCGCCGGTCTGGACTGCTTTAAATTCCCTTCCGTTGGGGATGCCGCCGCCGATGTCGTAAATGATCTCGCGGAGGGTCATGCCCATAGGCACTTCGACGAGACCGGTGTTGTGCACCTTGCCGGCAAGGGCGAATACCTTTGTTCCCTTGCTGGTCTCGGTGCCAATCGTGCTGAACCAGTCGGCTCCGTCGAGGAGAATGACGGGGATATTGGCCCAGGTCTCCACGTTGTTGATGAGAGTAGGTTTGCCGAAAAGCCCGCTGACGGATGGATACGGCGGCCTGGGGCGCGGCATACCCCGGCTTCCCTCGATGGAGTGGATCAATGCGGTTTCTTCACCGCAGACAAAGGCGCCTGCTCCGAGGCAAATCTCAAGATCGAAGCTGAAATCGGACCCGAGAATATTCGGGCCCAGGAGACCGTGCTCATGTGCGGCGTCGATGGCTTTATCGAGGCGTTTGGTGGCGAGCGGATACTCGGCACGTATGTAGATAATACCTTTTGACGCTCCTACGGCGTAGCCGGCGATGATCATTCCTTCAAGGACGGTGTGGGGGTCACCTTCGATAGCGCTGCGGTCCATAAAGGCGCCCGGGTCCCCTTCGTCAGCATTGCAGATGACGTATTTCT
>JAWLHD010000235.1:0-6651 GCA_041690555.1 Anaerohalosphaeraceae bacterium | reverse complement strand
CCCTGGTACATCGGCCCAAGGGGCGAACACTACACCACACTGCCCACCGAAGCCCAGTTGCGTCCCCTCTACGGCCTTGACTGCGGACCCGTACAACCCGCCACCGTAAGCCTATACATCACAACCGATAACGGGGCACTCAGACTCATCACCCTGACACGGACTGCCAACGGCTACATTGGACCAAGCGGCGAGTTCTACGCACAAATGCCCACGGAGGCACAACTCCGAATGGCATACGGAAGATAAACGAAAAGCCTCTCCCCTGCACCACCACGCCTCAGGGGCACGGCGTCCAACAGGCCGTGCCCCATTCCTGATTCCAGGCAATTCCGCCAAGTCGCCTCCAATACCACAATACCCCGGTCCTCCGCACTTCCTGACTTCCTCCTTGCATTGTCCGCACCCATGTGCGAAAATGCCCCAAACGCAAAATGATCTTGGAGGTTCAAAATGAAATTGACTTTGTCTGCAAGGTACGGCCTCACGGCAGCCGGCTACATCGCCGCACATGCAAGCGAAGGCCCCGTCACAGCCGCAAAAATCTCACAGGAATACGGAATCCCGCGTGAGTTCCTGTTGAAGATTCTCCAGCAAATGGTCCGGTTCAACATTATCGCCAGCAAGCGAGGTCCCGGCGGCGGCTTCACACTGCCCAGACCCGCAAGGGAGATCACGCTCCTGGAGGTCCTTGAGACATCCGACGGACCCATCAGCCATTCCACGGACCTGACCGAGCTCACCCGCAAGACCCCCCTCACCATAAACCTCGAAAAGGTCTGCAGGGAAGCCTCCGACAAGGCCGTCGCCATCTTCACTAAGGCAACCCTCGGCCAGGTGGTCGGCAAATAAATGTGCGAAACGCACGGCAACGATCGCAGGCGGCTCTGCTGTTGCGCCGCCGCCGTCTTATGTGCTTCTGCTATTGCAGCCAAAACAGCCTTCGCTGACCGTTCAACCGACGAAACGCCGCCCGTGCCGGGCTCGTTCGCCGAATTGCTGGATCCGCGCTGGCTGCCCGCTCGCAAGCACTGGCGCACCCGGCAGGCATCAGGATACGACCGCGACGGCGGTTTCTACGATTCGGGCAACTTCCTGCGAATCGAAGACGGCGACCGGTATGTACTGATGGAAGCCCACGGCCCAGGCTGCATCGACCGAATGTGGTTCACGTACAAGAAACCCATTGGCGCCGAACCGTACAACCTGCTCGTCTACATCGACGACCCCGCAATCCCCGTCATCGATATCGATCTCGACGAGTTTTTCTCCGGCCGCCATCCCCCTTTCGTTCCGCCCCTGAGCGGCCTGTGCGGGCTCCCCAAGCAGCCCGGACGATTCAGTTACGTACCCATCCCGTTCGTGCGATACTGCAAGGTCCTCCTCCAGCCCTCCGCCCCGAAGGATCAGTATAACTACCGCACAAACAGTGCCCACCAGACCATCCCGCACATCTACTACCAGATCACCTATAGAGAATTCGCCTCACCCGCAGGCCTCCGCCCTTTCACATGGCGGCTGACCAAACCCGAACAAAGTGCCTTCGAGCAAACCGCCGAAATGCATCGCGCCGCTGCACGTTCGCCCTGGTCTCGCCTCACGACCAGCCAACGTTTGTCCGGCACCGCAACACTCACGCAAAACCAACAGGTCGACCTGCTCACCGAACATTGCCGCGGCGTCATACACGAAATACGTCTGCGTCTGGACAACCCCCAACAAGTCCGCCTGCAAGCATCATGGGATGCCGCCGCCAAGCCTCAGATCTGTGTGCCGTTGGGACCCTTCTTCGCCTGCGATGAGCACACCCCGCCGCCGCAGGACGTCCGCGGCCTCTGGACCGGATACGAAAAAGGCTGGTATTACTGTTACCTCCCAATGCCGTTTCAAACCCAGGCCAGAATCTCCCTCATATCGCAAAGCGAACAACCCCGAAACGTCGACTACCAAATCTCATACAGCGGCCTAACCCTCACACAGGACCAGGGCTGGCTCTGTGCGCACCGATACGACCACAATCCTCCGCCGAAAGGCGAACCCTACGAAGTGCTCGACGTCGAGGGCGCCGGCCATCTCGTCGCGATCATAATGGACCGCCCCGGCCACATGGAAGGCGATGACCGCTTCTACATCGACGGCGAGAAGACGCCTTCCATGCACGGCACCGGCACCGAAGACTTCTTCAACTTTGCATGGGGCTTGTCGCACACCGGCTCTCTGCCCCTGCACGGCATCACCATCCAGAACAATCGACCCATAGCATACCGCTTCCACGTGCCCGCCGCCGTTCCATTCTCTACATCACTGCGAATCACATGGGAACACGGCCACGACCCCCTCACAGGACCAAACCTGGACCAGAACCATTACAGCGGCCTGGCCCTCTATTACCTGATGCCCAAACCCCCTGACAGGTAACCGCTTCATACGCCGGCGCTTGCACCAATTCGCCCCTTGTGCTACGATATCGCCGCAATTTCAAACAGAAAACACATGATTGGAGACCTCATGAGAACATCGAAAGTAATCTGCACCTTGACACTAATGACGGCCATCGCATTGCTTGTATCATGTTCACAGCGCAAGACCGCCCCCACCGCCGCAGCGAGGGTATCGCTCTTCGACGGCAAAACGCTCAACGGCTGGACCGTCCTCAAGTGCAAGGCAACCGTCGACAACGGCGAAATCCTCATCCTCGAAGGCAACGGCCTCGTCCAGACCGAGAAAATGTACGGCGACTTCATCCTCGAATTCGACTGGAAGGCGCTGAAGGAAGACAAATGGGACAGCGGAGTTTATTTCCGCTACGACTCCGTACCCGAAAATCGCCCCTGGCCCGCACAGCACCAGGCCAACCTCCTCAAAGGCCAGGAAGGCAACGTCGCCACATTAGAGGGCGCCACAAGCACCGGCCTCATCCGCCCCGGCGAATGGAACACCTTCAAGCTGACCGTCCTGGGCACAAAAGCCGCCCTCCAAATCAACGGCCAACCCGCATGGCAGGCCGACGGCCTCGGTGAGCCATCAAAAGGCTATATCGCCCTCCAGGCCGAAGTACCCGGCGGCGGCCGACACCGCTTCAGAAACATCTATATCACCGAACTGAACTGAACGTATGCCACACTCGGCCGGTTGCGCACGTCAACTTTCGAGGAGCGAATTATGCAGACAAGTTTCTCATGGTCGAATGTGATGAAGGCGCTTGGACTGGTGTTTTCTCCCGTCATCCGCGCTGGTTGCGTGCTGGCGCCTCTCGCCGTGGCGGCAACATACGTAATCTTACCTTGGCTACCGCCGGCATGAGGGTTTTCATTAAAGGCTTCACGAAGTCGGGTTTTGAAGGTTTCTTTGTCCATACTCCAGAGTCTAATCTGCAATACCTGCCCTGTCAACATATGCGTCAACAGTCTTGCTTTATGCGGTCCCTTGCGGTATCCTGTTGTCCATGAATCGAACCCGTAAACAGCTACGCTTTTCTTGAAGGAGGTTTATTATGGCAGGTGGGATTGATCGACGTGCGTTCCTGAAAACCGGCGCAGCAACGGCCGCGAGTTTCACCATTGTCAACTCCGGCGTACTCGCCCAGGGCAACAGCCCCAACAACAAGCTAAACGTCGCCGTCATCGGCGTCGGCGGCCGAGGCGGCGCCAACTTCGGCGCGGTCAAAGGCGAAAACATCGTCGCACTCTGCGACATAAACGCGAAGACCCTCGCCGCGGCAGCCGCCCAGTACTCCCAGGCCAAAACCTACGCCGACTGGCGAAAGTGCCTCGACCAGAAGGACATCGACGCCGTAGTCTGCTCCACAACCGACCACACTCACGCCTTCATCAACATCTGGGCGCTCAACCGAGGCATGCACGTCTACTGCGAAAAGCCGCTCGCCAACTCCGTCCACGAAGCCCGCCTCGTTCGCGACGCATACCTTAAGCACAACGGCAAAGTCGCCACCCAGATGGGAACACAGATCCACGCCAGCGACAACTTCCGTCGCATGGTCGAGCTCATCCGCCGCGGCGCAATCGGCACCGTAAAAAAGGCCCACGTCTGGTGCAGCCGCACCCCCGCCGGCGGCAGCTACCTGCCTGACGCAGGACCCGCACCCGAACACATCGACTGGGACCTCTGGATAGGACCGTCTCCCATGCACCCATACAACCCCGGCTACTTCAGCGGCGGATGCCTCGCATGGAATCGCTTCTGGGACTTCAGCAGCGGCCAGATCGGCGACATGGGCAGCCACATGATGGACATGGCATGGTGGGCGCTGGACCTGCGCTTCCCCACAAGCTGCGAGGCCAAAGGCTCAGAACAAAGCGCCGACACCTGCCCCACATGGCTAACCGCCACCTGGCAGCACCCCGCCAACGACTGGCGACCAGCCGTTGAGGTCAACTGGTACGACGGCGGCAAAAAGCCCGGAGTCCCCTCCGAGGTCTTTAACCGAGACGCAATGTTCAAAGGCGTCATCTTCCAAGGCGAAAAAGGCTGGCTCGTCGCCGACTACGACTACCGCATAGTGATGCTCCGCGGCGACATGACCCACTATTCCTCCCCCAAACCCGAAGAACTAATACCACCATCGCCCGGCCACCATCAGGAGTGGATCATCGGCTGCAAGACCGGCAAACCCACCCTCTGCAACTTCGATTACTCAGGCACCCTCATTGAGCACAACCTCCTCGCCCTCGTTGCATACCGCACCGGCACAAAACTCCAGTGGGACGCAGAAAACCTCAAAGCAGCAAACTGCCCCCAGGCAGACCAGTACATCAAGAAAACCTACCGCCCCGGCTGGGTCCTAAACGGATAACCCCGCCCGGACAATCGAAAACCCCAGCGTGCCCGGTCGACCACAGCCGGGCACGCGTCTTTTGCCGGTTCGCCCGCCCTTGCATCCACCTTCCAAAACGAGTATCATGCACCTGTCAAAATGGTAGCATTTCAGCCGCGTGTTGTGGCACGGCCATCTTGGCCGTGTTTCCAGGGGCCAAAAGCCTGTGCCGCCATTTGGCTAAAGCGTTATTCAAAATGAATCGGTATCGTAGCCTTATTGTGCCGCCGCCCGGCCGGGAGTGTGTAATGAAATCGCCAAACGGATATCGCCTGACGACTTTGCTTATCGCCTCGTGCCTCGTGGCAACCGCCCTCACCGCACAAGCCGCCGACCAGCCCCAGTGGGGCGAGACTTTCGCGCGCAACATGGTCTCCTCCGAAAAGGACCTCCCAACCACTTTCAATCCCGATACCGGTGAGAATATCAAATGGGTCGTCGATCTCGGCAGCGAAACTCACGCCACACCCATCGTCGCCCACGGTCGAGTCTTTATCGGCACAAATAACGGAAAGCCACGCGACCCCAAACACAAAGGCGACCGCGGCGTCCTCTTCTGCCTCGACGAAAAAGACGGCTCGCTCCTTTGGCAATGGGTCGTCCCCAAGCTGACCGGTTCACCATTCGACCCCTACCTCGACTGGCCCCGCGGCGGCATCTGTTCGCCCGTCAGCGTCGAAGGCAGCCGCGTCTATGCAATGAGCAATCGGGGCGAAGTCGCCTGCCTCGACGTCAACGGCATGGCCGACGGCAACGACGGACCCTTCACCGACGAAGCCCGCCACATGACCCCCGCCGGCGATACCCTCCTCGAACCCGGTCCGCTCGATGCCGACATAATCTGGCTCTACGACGTCCACGCCGAAGTCAAAACCTACCCCCACGACGCCGCCAACAGCTCGATCCTCATCGACGGACCGTTCCTCTACCTCAACACAAACAACGGCGTCGACAACACCCACCGCCGTAACCGCGCCCCGGACGCACCAAGCCTCATCGTACTCGAAAAAGCCACCGGCCGGCTCCTCGCTATGGACAATGAAAAAATAGGCGGCATGGTTTTTCACTGCACATGGTCCTCCCCCGCAATCGGCCAGGTCAACGGCCGAAAACTCATCTTCTTCGGCGGAGGCGACGGAGTCATGTACGCCTTCGAAGCCCTCAAGACAATCCCCCCAGCCGGCAAAGTCGAAACCCTCAAACGTGTCTGGCGATTCGACTGCGACCCCACCGCCCCGAAAAAGAACATACACGAATACAAGAACAACCGAACCGTCAGCCCAAGCAACATCAAGAGCATGCCCGTCTTCCACGACAATCGCGTCTACGTAACCGTCGGCGGCGACATCTGGTGGGGCAAGGAAAAAGCCTGGCTCCAGTGCATCGACGCCACAAAAGAAGGCGACATCACCCAAACCGGCCTGCTGTGGTCCTACCCCCTCGAAAAGCACTGCTGCTCCACTCCCTCGATCTATAACGGCATGGTCTTCGTAGCCGACTCCGGCGGATTCGTCCATTGCATTAACGCCGCCGACGGCAAGCCCCTCTGGCGCCACGAAGCCGGTGGTGAAATCTGGGCCTCAACACTCGTCGCCGACGGCAAGCTCTACGTGCCCACACGCCGGCGAAACCTCCTCGTATTCCAAGCCCAAAAAGAAGAGCACCTCCTCGCCGCCCTCCAGCTCGACAGCGCAATGAACGCAAGCGCAACCGCCGCAAACGGCACGCTCTACATTACCACAATGCGAAAATTGTACGCCGTAAGCATGGCAGGCAAATAGCCGCGCCAATTTGAAGGAGCAGACTACCGAATGCAT
>JAWLHD010000234.1:0-6667 GCA_041690555.1 Anaerohalosphaeraceae bacterium | reverse complement strand
GGTCCGGCACAATCCGCTCGGCGATCTTCACAATCGGCTCGGCAAGGCACATCTCAAGGTTAAACTTGCACGCCACAGTCTCCTTAAGCACCTGCACATCTCGGTCGTTGATATGCCGCCGGTCCTGCCGCAAATGCACGGTAATCCCGTTGGCCCCCGCCACCTCGCACTGCACGGCCGCCCAAACCGGATCCGGTTCGTCGGTCCGCCGCGCCTGGCGAATGGTCGCCACATGATCGATGTTTACATTCAGAACGGCCATAGACTCTCCATCGGGTCGAAATGTACCCAACGCGAATTATAGCGGCCCGCCGCCCGCTTTCAAGCAAATTAAATGGCCGGTTTTCGCCGCAATCGTTACTTGCCAAACGCCCCCGGACGACTATGATGACTGTATGAAACTCGATGCCCTGACTGCGGTTATTACCGGCTCGACCGGCGGACTGGGACGCGCCATAGCTCTGGCGCTTGCCGACGCAGGCTGCCACTGTGTCTGCCACTATCACAGCAACGCCGCCGCCGGCCGGCGACTTGTCGATGAAATCGTCCAAAAAGGCCGCAAGGCGGTCCCAGTCTGCGCCGACCTTGCCCGCCCCGATGAAATATCAACGCTCTTCGCCCAAGCGCAATCGCTGGGACCCGCCCGCATCCTCATCAACTCAGCCTCCGTGTTTGCGCGAGAACCGATAGACTCGGTAGCCTTTGACGCCGCCCGGCGGATTTTCGATATCAACCTGCTCGCCCCGATACTTGCCGCCCGCGACTTCGCCCGCATAATCAGAGAAGAGGTCAGTACCGCGCAGCCGCCCGTGGCCAAAACCATAAATATTGCCGACGTCGCAGCACTCCGTCCGTGGGCCGAATACACCGTCTACTGCGCCTCAAAGGCCGGCCTCATCGCCGCCACAAAGTCACTTGCAAAGGAACTCCTGCCGGCGATCACCGTCAATGCCGTCGCGCCGGGTCTGGTGAGTTGGCCGGATGATTTCAGCGAAGACGAAAAGGCACGCCGGCTTCGAAAGGTCCCGATGAAACGCACGGCCCGACCAGACGAAATAACCGACGCCATCCTTTTCCTGCTCAAGAACGATTACATTACCGGGCAGGTCCTCGCCGTCGACGGAGGCCAAACGGCTTGAGCCTCGCAGCCGACTCGTGTCTGGACAAGAACCGCCAGGCGGCTGGCACGTAAAGAATGCATTAATACCTGCCGTATCGCCGGCCGCCATGCAGCTTCGGTCCTCTCCGGGGGTGGCTTCCGTGAACAAAGAATACTTGCAGATTGTATAAACGTTATAAACCGCCTTGCGGTATGCCTATGTCGAAAAAAATTGCAACAGTTGCCAGGAACAGGATCCTCCGCCACGGACGATATCTCAAGGGCGCCGCACTCGGCACTCTGGGGTTCTGTACGTCTTCCGCCGTTGATCGCTCCGGTACTGGCCAGGAATGGCTTCAGGTGCAGGCCCTTGACCTGCCGCTCAAACGCCTCCCCGCCAGGCTCAAAGGCAAACGTATAATCCACATCAGCGATTTGCATCTCGGACGCACCGTATCGCCGCGCTATCTTGAACATTGTATCGAACGGGTCAACGCGCTCCAAGGCGATATAGTAGTGCTCACCGGCGATTACATCACACATGACCGACACGGCACTTTTCGCCGGCAGGTCTCCAATGTGGTCGGGCGCATCCAAAGCGCCGCCGGTGTCTATGCCTGCCTCGGCAACCACGACTATGGCATGCTCCACTCCACCGCCGGCTGGCGCCAAAACATACTCGAAAGCATGATCGCCGCGATGACCGAAGGCGGCGTCCGCGTCCTGCGAAATCAAGCCGCTCCCGTCGAGATCAATGGCGACATCTTATGGCTTGTAGGCCTCGGCGACTTGTGGGTCGGCGACTTCCATCCGGCACAGGCATTTGCCGAGCTGCCCGCCAAAGAGGAGCCTGTTGTGTTATCGCACAATCCCCGCGGCGTCGACAAACTGCACGACCGACCCGTCGGCGTCGTAATGAGCGGCCACACGCACGGTGCGCAGGCAAGCTGGAGCCTCACCAACGGCCTCAGCCGCAAACTTCGCAACTTCCACGCCGGCATGTACGAAGTCGCCGGCAGGAAGCTCTACGTCAACCGAGGCCTCGGCCGACTCGGAAGGGCACGCCTGAATGCAAGACCGGAAATAACGGTATTGACCCTGCGCTAAAAGCCGATAAAGTGGCAATGGCTATGAAACCGACCATTGCAAACGAGATCACCCTGTTGCGAATCGTCTTGATCGCACCGTTCGTCATATGCATGCTCAAGATGCACGAAGTCGGCGAGTTGCGATATGCTGCCCTGGCGATCTTTCTCGTCATGGCGATCAGCGACGGAATCGACGGATATATCGCAAGAGTCAAGCAGCAGACCAGCCGCCTCGGCGCATTTCTCGACCCGATGGCCGATAAGCTCCTTATCACGTGCGCCGCCATACTCCTGGCGATCCCCCAAACTGCCGTCGACGGCTACCTGCTGCCGCCAACCGTGGTCGTCCTGATCATCGGAAAGGATCTGCTCCTGGTGCTGGGCTGCCTGGTCATTTATCTTATTACGTCGCAGATTAAAATTGTCCCCATCGGCGTCGGAAAGCTTGGAACCGCGCTGCAGCTTTCAATGGTCACCGCCATTCTGCTTGCCCCGGACATACACCCCGTCTTCCCACCCTGGCTGCTGCTGATGCGAGTTCTATGGTGGTCGGCAGCGGCTACCGCCGTCGTGTCGGCTCTTATTTACATCCGCCGCGGAATACGTTATATTGAGCATTTCGAACAAACGGCCGGTTCTAGCCCGTAGGCATGTGTGCTCCAAGCCGCTCCGGGCAAGTGTGCTCATTTTGACGGCCTGCCGGAAATTTTGCGTTTCTTCGGCATTTCGAGTTTCGGATTTCGTATTATTGCGTAAAATGGGGGTTGCCCCATCCGTTTGATCAGTTAAGCGAATGTATTGCAATGGTTGAATTCAGTCAAATACCCGATGTTCTGGAAGACCTCCGACAGGGCCGCATGATAGTGCTCGTCGACGACGAGGACCGCGAAAATGAAGGCGATCTCGTCGCCGCCGCAGAGTTGATCACCCCCGAGACCGTCAACTTCATGGCCTGTCACGGTCGAGGTCTCATCTGCCTGCCCCTGACGGCCGAAAAATGCGACAGCCTCGCGCTGCACCCCCAGTCCGCCGAGAATACCGCCCGGCTCGGCACGGCCTTCACAGTCAGTATCGACGCACGGGAAGGCATCACAACCGGCATTAGCGCCGCCGATCGCGCGCACACCATCCGCGTGGCCGTTGACGACAACGCAAAACACGCCGACCTGGCGCGACCCGGACATATCTTTCCCCTGCGAGCTCGCCCCGGCGGGGTTCTCGTGCGCGCAGGTCAGACCGAAGGTGCTGTCGACCTCATGCGCCTCGCGGGCCTCAAACCCGCCGGCGTAATCTGCGAGATCATCAACGACGACGGCTCTATGGCCCGCGTGCCGCAGCTCCTGCCGTATTGCCAAAAGCACGACCTTAAGATCACCTCCATAGCCAAGCTGATCGAATACCGACTCCAGCGAGAGCAGCACATCAAACGTATACAGACCGTCCGGCTGCCGACCGACTACGGCGAATTCACCCTTATCGGCTACGAAAGCACGGACATGCTCGAGCCGCACCTGGCCCTCTGCAAGGGCGGCGTCGGCGACCTCGACGCAAACGGCTGCGTCGTTCAGCAGCCCGATCCCGTCCTCGTACGAGTCCACTCCGAGTGCATGACTGGCGACCTTTTCCACTCCCAGCGATGTGAATGCGGAACACAGCTAATCGAGGCCATGAAGATGATCGAACAGACGGGACGAGGCGCCCTTGTCTATCTCCGCCAGGAGGGACGAGGAATAGGTCTGGCCAACAAGCTACGTGCCTACAAGCTTCAGGAACAGGGCCTCGACACCGTCGACGCAAACATCCAGCTCGGATTCCTTCCCGACAAACGCGACTACGGCATCGGCGCACAAATACTGCGCGACCTCGGACTCACCAGGGTCCGCATCCTGACCAACAACCCGAAGAAAGTCAGCCGCCTGGAAGTTTACGGTATAAAGGTGGTCGAGCAGATACCGCTCAAAGCCGTGCCCGGCAAACACAATCTCGATTACCTCCGCACAAAGAAGAACCGCTTTGGCCACCTGCTTGATGAGGACTTCTGAGGCATGATGGAATAAGACCGATGAACAGAAGGATCGCCATCATGAAAGCTGTTCGTTTCGTTGTAATCGGCGCTGTCGCCGCCATGATCGGCTGTGCCCCCGCTGATCCCGCCGCCGGCAACAACTCGCCTGTCCAGCCGTGTGCCTTCGGCGCCGCCCGAATCCGCATCATCGGACTAACCCGCATCCTCGCTCGTTCGACCAACGGCAAAGAGGCCGTACTGACGGCCTGTGTCGACGTGCTCGATTCCTACAACAGCCATATCAAAGCGCCCGGCCGGTTCCGCTTTGAGCTTTACGAATTCACACCACGCTCCTCCGAGCCCCGGGGTAAACGCCTGATGATCTGGCCCGACGTCGATCTGACCGATCCCGGCGTCAACAACGAGTACTGGCAGGACTACCTGCGAACTTATCAGTTCACTTTCGAAATGGATCACAAGCCCGGTGATAACACGTTTATACTGGAGGCGACCTGCATAACACCCGCCGGCAAGCGACTCACGGATGTGCGGCAGATATTCTGCGAATAGCTGCTCACATCGCCGCCAGCCGCGACCATTCGACACAATCCAGGACCTCCACCGTTCCCGATCCCAGTCGTCCCTGTTCTACGTTCGATTCTTCGTCGTGCGGCAGCAGAGCAAGTATGTCCACCTCTCCGTATTCGGCGATAATAGCCGGCGCAGTCTCCACCGCCGCGTCGGCTGTGTCCAGGTCGTAGCCGCTCACAACGACCCCCGCAACCGGCAGCCCGGCCTGCCTTATGGCACGCACCGTCAGCAGCGTATGGTTTATGGTGCCAAGGTCCGCGCGGGCAACGACCACTGCCGGCAGTCCCATCGCCGCCGCCAGATCGAGCACTTCAATGCCGCCCGAAATCGGCACGGCAACGCCGCCGATACCCTCCACAACGACAATATCGCAGTTGGCGCAGATGTACTTGTAAGTATTCACAATGTGCTCAAAATCCACCGCCCTCCGCTCAACCTTCTCGCATGCCGCCGGCGCCGCCGGCGTAGCGTACGTGATCGGAGTCACGACCGACAGAGGATAATCGCAATCTGCGCACCACGCCAGAAACTCCGCGTCTGAGCTCACCAGGCCCTCACGATCGTGCCGGCATCCCGTCGCCACTGGTTTGAATACACCAACGCGATGCCCGTCGTCCCGCAGGATACGCGCGATCGCACCGGCGACCAGAGTCTTGCCAACCCCCGTATCCGTCCCCATTACAAAAAGGCCTTTGTGCCGTGCAATATCGAACTCAATCGTCATCACAACCTCTTTACGATCCCCGGCAGATCATTCGCAAGAGTATCCGCGATAATGGCCAATAGCCTTTCCAAAGTAAGCACATCGATCGCCGGCGGCGGCATTATCACGATAACGTCTCCCAAAGGCCGCATCATCGCCCCCTTGGCGCGCATCGCCGCACAGACCTTTGCCCCCACGCTCGACGCATAAGCAAAGGACTCTTTCGTCGCCTTGTCCCTGACTATTTCCACACCCGCCATCATCCCGCATTGACGCACGTCCCCGACAAAATCAAGATTGCTCATCTCCCGCAAGGACCTTCGCAAAATCTCAATCCGCTCCGGCAGCCCCGCCAGCACGCGGTTTCTCTCGAACAGCTCAAGCGAGGCAATCGCCGCCGCACATCCGAGTGCGTTGCCCGTGTATGTGTGCCCGTGATAAAAAGTCTTATGCTCGGCGACGTCTCCCAAAAAACCGTCGAATATCCGCTCGGTTGCAAGCGTAGCCGCCAACGGCAGATACCCCCCCGTAATGCCCTTAGCCAGGCACATAAGGTCCGGCCTTACCCCCTCGTGCTCGCACGCGAACATCTTCCCAGTCCGCCCGAACCCCGTCGCCACCTCGTCGGCGATCAGCAGCGTGTCGTACTTCCGCGTCAGCTCGCGAACGCCCTCCAAAAAGCCCCGAGGATGCACAATTATTCCGCAAGCCCCCTGCACCAACGGCTCCACAATCACGCCCGCAATCTCCTCGGCATGCGACTTCAGCACCTGCTCCAGTTTCTCCAGGCTGTGAGCCAAACACTCCCCCTCCGTACCATCGAACCGGTACGGATGCGGACCCGGCACAAAAAACGTCTCAAACAGCAGCGACCGGAATATCCCGTGAAACAGGCTTATGCCGCCAACACTGACCGACCCGATAGTATCCCCGTGGTAAGAAGCCTCCAGCGCCACAAACTTCTGACGTCTCGCCCGACCCGTATTGCGATGGTACTGATACGCCATCTTTAGTGCAATCTCCACCGCAGTCGCGCCGCTGTCCGAGTAAAAAACCTTCGTCAACCCCTCCGGCGCCGCCTGCACTAACATCTCAGCAAGCTCCGCCGAACGCGCCTGACCCAGCCCTAAAAGAGTGCTGTGAGCGATCTTCTCAAGCTGCCCCCGAATCGCCGCATCAAT
>JAWLHD010000233.1:0-6673 GCA_041690555.1 Anaerohalosphaeraceae bacterium | reverse complement strand
GCATGTTCACGGAACCACCGGCCGGTTTCATTATCCGCAAGCACAGCATCAATAAAGCCCTCCATCACGTAACTGGCCAGCGATTCACAAGCATGGTGCCGCGCCGTGAGCACGATGCGATGCAAAGGCTCTCCAGCCAGGCAACCTAAACGCACTGCTGGAACGGGGCGGTGCTTTCGTGTACGGCAGAGGTTGAAGAGACGCAAATGCTCGGCAGACATGTGTGCTTCGGCAAAACGCTCGAAATCCGCCAACTGGTACGGAATCGCGAATGCAAACCGCACTTGCCGCTCGTCTCGGCCAAAGCCATACTCAAACGAGCTGTCCGATACACATTCTGCGCCAAGCCATCGCCATGAACCGCCGCCGTCAGCGCTCATTGCAGGACCCAACACGCCTATTGGATTTCCGTCGGTGAATTGAAACGTCAGCTTGCGTCCCGCGGCGCCCTGTATCTGGAAGTTCCAGTAGAACCACCATCCTTCAGTGTCACGGCGATCCTGCCGCAGGTAAACGGCGCCGCCTTCGATCTTCTCGACAATAATATTGCCGCCGGGGTAATCGCAATGAATCTTCACCGCCGGGGCATCTTCAGTCGCCCTTCAGGGCGGCGTAACCGCCGCGGCCTTCAAATTGTACAGCTCCACCTCCCAGATGCGAGCGGTATTGCTGCCGCCGCCAGTGATCCGAAGCCGCAGCGCCGTCGTGCGGACAGTCTCAAACGTACCGTGCCAGTCATATTGATTGTTGCCCACTACCTTGCCGTCGGGCACATCCTTCCATTCGCCGCCTTCATTGTACTGGAACACGAAATCGCTGATCACATCTACGGGGGCCCTGCCGGCCGACTGCGACCAGCCGCTGACGATCCGCGCTGCGTTAATGGTCTGAGGCTGGTCCCAGACAAACTCAACCCACTGCGGCATGGACCGATCGCTGACCCAACGAAGATCGTTATTGCGGATGTCGATTCTGCCGTCGTTTATCATTGCCGGGCGGTATTTCGCGTCGAGGGAGCTTGACGCCCTGACCTCGGCCTTGCGTGCGATATTATCACCGGCCTGCTCGAGCCATTCCGGCGGCGTCGCAGCGATCGCTTTTCGCGGAAACTTGCCCACGCCCCGTGTCGCCAGTTCCTTCAACTCGTCAAGGTGACGTTCATAAACGCCGCGCGGCGTGGTGTCGTATTTCTTGCAGAGCGACGCGGCCATCCCCAGAAGTTCGCCCATCATTCCGCCGGTACGCATCACGCGGATGGTGCCGAGTGCGACGTGTGTTACACTTATGTTGCGCCCCGCCATCATGAGGTTGGAAACGTCACGCGAATAGAGGCACCGGTACGGGATGGGATACGGATCCTTCTTGCCGAACTCGGCAAAGGAACGAAACTCCTGGCCGGGAAAATGTCTGGTGTTTTGCGGGTGAGGGTAGTGAAGGTCGATGCTCCACGTCGCGGTAACGAATGCGTCGGGGTAAATAATCATCTGCTGGATGTCCTGCTGGCAGAGGACCAGGTCGCCCATTAGCCGGCGCGACTCGCGTTTGCCGCCTATCGGGGAGACCCAATCGAGCTTGCGGCGGGTATATTTGGCCTTCTGGGTGCTGTGATTCTTCATGAAGGCCCAGTTGCCGAAGATCACGCGCAGGCAGTGGTCGCGAACATATTCCGCCTCGGTAACCTGATTGCGATTCATGCCTGCTTCCCAATCCCAGTCGCCTCGCAGGACGGGCTGGCAGGTCTCTTCGGTAAAATGCATCGCCCACGGGCAATCCGGAAACACCGTTGGCTCGTGCGTCTCGGCGGAATACCACTGCACACTCATGCCCATTGTCATCTTGTCGGGCTCTTCGGGGGCGAGTGATTCGCCGGTTTCGCCCCGGCCTTCACGGCCCATCCGGTAATCCGCCCCGGCGAGCCAGCCGATTGTGCCGTCGCCGGTACAGTCGACAAAAAGCGGAGCGGCAAAGCGCAAGCGCCTGGCGGTCGGAATGTCCAGCGCAATGACCGCCCTGATGCAGTCGCCATCGGTCTCCACGTCGAAGGCATGGGTGCTGAGGAACAATTTGATATTCTTCTCGTCGCGGACGATGCGAAGTTTTCTTTCGTCGTCGTAGTGATGAGCAGGCTGGGCATTGCCGCGAAGGCCCGTATCGAGTTCGCGAACAACGTCCCCCAGTGCAGGATACGGCGGCAGGTTGATCTCGCCGTTGAGGTGCACCCGGATTTCGGTGCTGTTGTTGCCGCCGAGTACCGGGCGGTCCTGAATCAATGCGACGCTGAGTCCCAGCCGCGCGGCGCTGATCGCCGTGCATGTTCCCGCCATGCCGCCGCCCACGACCACGAGATCGTACCGGCCCGCATCTTCGACCTCCGTTAGGTTAAGGAGTTTCTGCCTGAAAACGGCCATTGCTTCGCCTTCGTTGGGCGGCGTCAGGTCGGCGTCCTTCGTGAACAGGATCGCGTCGCACCGGCCGTTGAAGCCCGTCAGATCGTGCAGAACGAGGCCAACACGCGTCCTGGCAATATTCACCTTGCCGCCGGATTGCCAGTGCCAGTCGGCGCCTTGCGTGCCGAAGACCGTCGGCAGGGGCTTGCCGTCGATCAGAAGCTGGAACCTGCCCGGCGAGCCGGGGGCATTCCAGGGGGCCACCCAGTCGCGGGTGCGCACCCAGACGTGGTATGTACCCGGCGACGGGACTGTAACCGTTGTCCTCGCGTCCGTAACAGGCACGCCAAGCCCGTGCGCCATTACATACGGCGACCCCATAACGCCTGCTGACTGCTGATCGACCACCCACCCGCCGAGATCGTCAAAACCTTCTGCCTCGACCAGGACCGTCTGCGCATGCGCCGCAACAGCCGGCAAAGCCAGACCCAGAAAGACCGCAAGAAGTCCGCTTGCACTACGCCACTGCCACATAGCACCTCCACAAGATATTGCCGCGTCGAAAATATATCACCATGCCGCCAGTATACGGCAAAGCCGGCAGGTTTTCAACGCCCAGTACCCTGCTCTTCCAGGTTGGTGGAATTGCCGCTGCCTGCGGAAGCAAGATCGAAGTAGCCTTTCTTTTTCAGGAATTGGTAAAGGTATGAGACTCCGACAAGGGTGATGCCCGTGGCAAAAAAGGCCGCTATGCGATAGACATGCTGGACCTTTTGCGTATCAATGATGAACACCTTGGCAAGCAGCAGAGCGAACAGCGCCAGCGCCATGTAGCGGAGTTTACGCACCTTCAGGATGAAACCTGCGATCATCATGGCCGCACCGTACAAAGCCCAGGTCACCGACAGGTACATATGGGCGAGGAACCGCCAGTTATCAAGGCCGCCGCCGTATCTGTCGAGACACGCCCAGTAGAACCACACCTCGCTGCTGACGAGGACCCACAGCACGAACACCCCCGTTAAGGCGAGTGAACCTCCCGTATTGCCCACGGCGGTTTCCCAGTCCCTAAGAAGCCAGGCCGCAGCGCCCAGCGATACGACGAAGACCATCACCGCCGCGAAATCGGCGTTAATGAATACCGTGAAGGCCGCCCCGTCGTGCATTACCGGCAGAGCCCAAATGACGAGTACCACGCCGGAAGCGGCGACAAGAATGGCAAAAATTCTGCACGCCAAACCCGGCGGACATACGGGCCGACCGGCGAAGAACAGCAGCATGAGAGCCGCAAGGATCACTTCACCCCGCAGGAAACAAGGCCTTGCAGCAACGAATCCGGCCGCGTCCTCGACGTTGTACTTGCAGTGAAAGTACCATTCAGCCGAAAAAGCGGCAAACAGCAGCAGGCCGATAAGGCCATAGAACAACTGGGACGCTATGCCTGCGCTGTCTTCAGGGTTTTCCGACCTGAATCGATGAATCAGGTGGTACACCGCAACCGCCGCGATGAAGCTCAGCACGATGACGAAGTCGCGGTTGGCGACAAGACGGAATTGGCGATTGTGCAGAAATGCCAAAGTTGAAAACATGCAGATAGAGCCGGCGGCGACCAGGCATATGCTCAGGCCCTCGCGGAGTATGCCTCGTGGGCAGATCGGCCGCGCTGTGAACAGCAGCGCCATAGCCGTCATCACCACGAGCTGGCCCTTGACCACGTTGGCTCCCGAGAAGCCCGGCAGGTTGTACTTGCAGTGCCAGTACCATTCCATCGACATCGCCGTAAGAAGAACACCCCCCATAAGCGCATAAAACAACTGAGACACCACCCCCCAGGCATCGTCATCCGCCTTTGAGGCAAAACGATAGAACAGATGACCGGCATAAACCGCCGCCCCAACGAACAGCCACGTTCCGAACGTAGCGTTGCGCACGAAATCGAAATCGCCGGTGTGCATCGGAAGCCGCAGCAGCAGATTGCCGCAGGCAAGTAACAGCGCAGCCGCGCCAAATGCCTGCGTAAGTATGCTGGCGAATCGCAGACCTATTAGAAGCAGGATCACACCCTGCAGGGCCCATGCGATCGCCAGAACATTGAAACGCCAGTACAGCGGCATCGCCGCAGTGAGAAAGGCCAACCCCAGCGCCAGCAGGATCGCCCGCAGATCGGCGTCCGCCCGGCATCGCAGGTATACAACCGCCGCCATAACCAGGTGCGCTGCACACAGGACCATCGCGGACCACGCCAGCGCCGGACGAGCTTCCGTGTAAAGCGTATTCCACAGATAGAAGAAGACTATCACCGCGTTGCCCAATACGCAGAGCACGTCGCCCTTCTCTGCTTTGACCCTGTGAACAAGACCGTTGAGAATCGGCATCACCAGATAAATCGCAAAGAACACCGCCAGCCAGCCCAAGGCAATCGCCGTCTGCTCCGGCAGGCCGTTGCCCGCCTGAATGGTCTCTCGAAAGAACTTCTCGTACCAGCCCGCGTAAAGGGCATAAGTGCCCAGATAGGACAATATGTTGACTGTTCGCCACTTGCGCCTGTAGGCACACAGCATCGCGCCGACACTCAGCACCAAAACATAACTGAAGAGAGGTACCGGCTGGTTTTGACCGGTAGACAACAGCAGCGGCGTCAGATAGCCGCCAAACAGACTGAGAAATGCAATTATCACCTCGTCGAGGAACACCGCATATGCCATTGCACAGGCGGTTATACCTATCGCGATTGCGAACGCCGAAGGCGCCCCTACGATTTCAAAGATGCGATAGGCCGCAAAGACGGCAACGTACAGAAGGCCAAAGCCCATCGCGGTCACACCTTTGGCGACAATGTCGTACCCGCGGCGCCGCGTTACCTCGCCGGCCGCCAGGGCGACCAGGCCGGAAACTGCCACAGCTATCACCTTGGCTAATGGGCTGACACTGAAATTATCGTATGCATACTTGAGAAAAAACCCCGCCGCGAAGATCACCGCAATCACGCCGGCGACAAGCACCCATCGCGTCCCTATCCGTTCTTCAAGCATCCCGCCGCCTGAAGCTGCCTTTGGAATTGATTGAATTACGGCTTCAGGTTCGACAACCGCCGCCTCGGGCTCCAACACTATCCCTGCCGCCGCCTCGTGAACACCAATACCACGGTCGGGCTCAACCGGCTCCGCCTCGGGCGGCATCGCAATCGCGCATGCGGCCTCCTCGCGGACCGCCTCAGCACGCTCTGCCAAACGCCTCTTAGGCTCTGCCGCGGCGGCTTGAATTCTATCCATGCGAGAACTAAGCCAGTCAATGTTCTGGGAAAGCCTCTCGACCCTCCGCAGCAGAACAAAACAGATGATCAGCGCAGACGGCCCGGCAAGCAGTATCATTACCGCAAGACACAATAACAGTTCCATCGCTTGTCTCCTGAAAACACCAAAGACCCATAATAACCTGCGGTCCAGCCCAATACGAGAATACTGCCGCACAAACCGTCAGCCGTATGCACATAACCCGAAAGCATTGCAAGCCACATGCCGAACTAAATTTTTACAGTAAGTCATTCAATAATAAAGACTTAAAACCCACCGTAACACTGCGGCCGCAACGAATATGCACCCTCAGGCGCACGGAATGCCGGTAACGTGTGCACGATATGTTCATAGCCTTCGGCGGGGTAATATCAGAGCTTGACAAATTGTTCTCTTTGTCCATAATGCGCACAGTGCGGCTGACATTTGTAGCTATGGCCTGATTCTCCTGACCTTTTGGTGGAGGCGGTGCACACAATACCCATCAGGAGACCAGCCAATTGTGGCCGCGCCGCCGGATGATGAACTTCCACCGCAAAGGATACATCTTTAATGAGTCGCAAACGTCTGCTAACTCTGACTGTATACATCGTGGCTTTGGCGGCGACATCAAACGCGGCATGGACCGTCGACGGCGCCAAACTCGTGCAATTGACCAAAGACGGAAAATCAAAAGCCGTCGCATGGGCCTGGCACGGAGATCAAATCGTTCTCGTTCGGCAAGTCTCCAACACACAGGGCCAGTTAATGATTATGCGCAGCGACGGTACGGATGAACGAACTGTCAGCCCCATAGGTAATCCGTTCGCCGCCGAATGGTCATGGAGCGGCGACAAGATCGCCTACTCTTTCTCCAATACCATCGAGAGCCAGAGTCAGGCCGGCGTTTTTGTCTACGATCTCAAGACCAGAAAGACCCTTGCTGTCTCTGCGCCCTACACGCGGTCTTCCATGGACGCAGATGACGGGCCCTTCTGGTCCGCCGATGATCGG
>JAWLHD010000232.1:0-6711 GCA_041690555.1 Anaerohalosphaeraceae bacterium | reverse complement strand
GTGGAATTAAATATTCTGGTGCTGCTCAACGACAGGAATGTCGCTCATCCGGACGAGCTGTTTGATTTTTTTGTGAAGGAGCAGCGGATCAAGTATCTGCAATTCGTGCAGTGCGTGGAGCGCGACGGAGGGGGCGGGATTGCGCCGTTCAGTATTGGGCCGGATCAGTACGGGGAGTTTTTGTGCCGCATTTTCGATCTGTGGATCGAGTATGGGCCGGAGCGTGTGAGCATTCGGAGCTTCGACAGCGTGCTTTCGTATCTCTTGGGGATGGGGCACACGGAGTGTACGCTTGGGCCGCAGTGCAATGATTATATTGTGATCGAGCATAACGGGGATGCGTTCTGCTGCGATTTTTTTGTCGATGAGAAGTGGCGATTGGGCAATATCATGGAAACGCCGATCGAACAGTTGGCAGGTGCGCGGCTCAAGCGTGAGTTCTCACGTAACAAGCGAGAGATCGACAACAAGTGTCTTGTGTGCAGGCACCTGGATATATGTCGGGGCGGGTGTCCGAAGGACCGGCTGGCGGGAGCGGGAACGCACAAGGCGCCGAGTTACTTCTGCGAAGGATATAAGCGGTTCTTTGACCATACATTGCCGCGGTTTCATGAGATTGCAGCGCGCTTGCAGCGTCAGAGCAATTCGCAGGCATAACACCACAAACTGAAGACAGGAGAGCAGATGAGACACATTCAGAGTCGGCGAGAGTTTCTGAAGTTTCTTGGGTGCGGCGCAGCGGTGTGTGTCATGCCGTTGGGTAGTGTGGGGACGTGTGAAGCCGCAGCTTCGAAGCCTAACTTCATTATCATCTTCTGCGACGATCTTGGTTACGGCGACGTTGGGTGTTTTGGTTCAAAGAATCACCGAACACCAAATATCGACAGGATGGCTGACGAAGGTATGCGGTTCACGAGTTTCTATGTGAGCAGCGGTGTGTGCACACCATCGCGTGCAAGTCTGCTGACCGGGTGTTATCCGCGGCGTATTAATATGCATCAGGACCATAATAACCTGTGCGTACTGTTCCCGGTGGGCAAGAAGGGCCTGCATCCGGATGAAATCACCATAGCCGAGGTGCTGAAGGAGCGGGGTTATGCGACGGCGTGCGTTGGCAAGTGGCATCTTGGCGATCAGCCGGAGTTTCTGCCGACGCGACAGGGTTTTGACTATTATTACGGGATACCTTACAGCAATGACATGGGCGGCAGGGAAGGGGGCAATCGCCCGCCTCTTCCTCTTATGCGAAACGAACAGGTCATCGAGGCTCCGGCGGACCAGAAGACGCTGACTCGACGCTATACAGAGGAGGCCGTCCGATTCATAATCGCTAACAAGGACAGGCCCTTTTTTCTTTATCTGCCGCACACTATGCCGCATGTACCGATTCATTCGAGCGATGGTTTTGCCGGCAAGAGCCTAAACGGCAAGTACGGCGACGCCGTCGAAGAGATAGACTGGTCGACAGGTCAGATACTCAAAACCATCAAAGAGCTTGGCCTGGACAATAATACCCTTGTGGTGTTTACTTCCGACAACGGAGCTGCAAGCGGTCCAGGCGGATCGAATCGGCCTCTATCCGGCTGGAAAGGCTCCACGGACGAAGGCGGGATGAGGGAGCCATTTGTGGTGCGGTGGCCCGGGCGGATTCCATCGGGCGGCGTTTGTGATGAACTTGTGACCAGCATGGACCTTCTGCCGACGTTTGCGCGGCTGGCGGGTTTTCGTGAGCCTCAAGACCGTGTTATCGACGGCAAAGACATATGGCGGCTGATGGCGGGCATTCCAGGCGCAAGATCACCGCATGAGGCATTTTACTACTATCAGATGGACCAGCTTCAGGCGGTTCGCAGCGGCAAATGGAAACTGCACCTTGCGCTGAAGCCAAAGAAGCGAAACTGGGGTGCTCCCATTTCGGCAAGCGAACAGAAACTGTTCGACCTTGACGCGGACGTTGGGGAGAAGAATAATGTTGCCGACCAGTACCCGGAGGTTGTCGAGCGGCTGCTGGAAATTGCGGAAAAGGCCCGCACCGACCTTGGCGACATGGATCGGCCCGGCGCCAACCAGCGGCCGGCGGGCATTGTGCCAGCGCCGACGCCTTTGACGATGAAGACAGAGATGCGAGTGCAGCAGCAATGAACCAGACAGCATTTGAAGGAACGCCTTGCGAATTTACAATCGACATTAAGCCTATCTTACGCGGTATGCTTGCTGAGCCTACAGGAGACGAAGATCGGCGATTTCAAACGGTGTTACTTCGCTCTGTGACAAACGAGGAGGCTGTGGCATTTGCCGAGGCGCCTGGGGGGCGTTGTCCCGAATCGCTGGTAGAGGGTCCCACGCCACCGCTGTATCTTAGGCCGGTCACGGCTGACGCCACGGAGTATCTGCAGCAAGAGTTGAACAACTACGTGGGCAAGCATCATGCCAAACCTCAAGTAGTTTGCGTCAAGGGTGCTGGTGTCCTGTATGTGGACTCGCGATACGACGACTCGGGTCTTCCGCTGAGGAATCGCGTGGCACTGGTTACGGGTTCGGCGGGCGCGATCGGGTATGGAGTGTGCAGGGGGCTTCTGGAGGCGGGTTCTTTTGTGGCGGCATCGGACCTTGCGGGTGAGCGGCTGGAGGGACTGGTCGACGAGTTGAAGGGGATTGCCGCGGACCGGGTGATTGGAGTGCCGATTGACGTAACTGACAGGGAGTCGATCGGGGCAGGCATAGGCGAGGTGATCGGGGCTTTCGGGGGGGTCGACATCGTTGTGATCAACGCCGGGATCGCGATGGCGGCTCATTTGCGGGAAATAGAGGTAGAGGAGTTTCGCCTTCTGGAGAGGGTCAACGTTGAGGGGACGCTGTTTACGCTGCAGGCGGTCGCGGAGCACATGATCTTTCAGAATACCGGCGGGGACATTGTACTGATGTCGAGCAAGAATGTGCCTTCGCCGGGGGCGGGGTTTGGGGGGTATAGTGCGACGAAGGCGGCGTGTCATCAGTTGGGGCGCCTGGCGAGCATCGAACTGGCGTGTCATGATATACGTGTGAACATGGTTGCTCCGGACGCGGTGTTTTCGGAGGGCAGGTTCAAGTCGGGCCTTTGGGAGAAGGTTGGTCCGGGACGGATGAAGGCTCGCGGGCTGGACGAGGCAGGATTGCAGGATTACTATCGGCAGCGGAATCTGCTGAAGGCGCGGGTGACTGGCAGGCACGTTGCAAACGCGGTGCTGTTTTTTGTGACGCGGCAGACGCCGACGACGGGGGCGACGATTCCGGTTGACGGCGGGCTGCCGGATGCAACGCCGAGGTAGCCGGCGATTGTGATTTGATTTTGGCGCGGCTGTTTCAGCGGGCGATTTCTTTTCGGAGCCAATCGAGGCTTTTCTCGACGTTGCCGGGGGCGGCTTCGCATTCGATGGAGAGGACGCCGTCCCAGTGGGCGTCTTTGAGGAGTTCTATGCAGCCGGCGATGTTTTCGGCGTTGACTCCGTCTCCGATTGCGACGACGGAGCAGGCGATGCCCGTTTCGCCGCCTCTGACTGCCCGGGCGAGGTCGGCGCTTACGTCCTTGATGTGGACGTGGGCGATCTTGTCAAGGAAGCGTTTTGTGAAGGCAACGGGGTCCTGGCCGGCGATGAAGGTGTTGCCGGTGTCGAGATTCATTCGGAGGTACGGGGAGTCGAACATGCCGAGGATCTCTTCCATCGTATCGGGGTTGGTTGTGTATGGGCCGTGGGGTTCGACGTTGATAATGATGTCGTAGCGGGCGGCCCATTCGAGGACGACACGGTAATATTGCTTGATGAGAGCCATTACTTCCTTGTCGGTGTAGCCATGGGGTTTCTTGCCTCCGTCAGTGGTGTCGACGCAGGGGCAGCCGAGGGCGCGGGCGAACTGGATGGCGCGAATTGTGTAGGGGATGCCTCGGGACTGGCCCTGCGGGGAGGACATGGGATAGGCGGCGTCGAGCTGGGAGGTTCTGAGGCCGAGGTCTTCGAGGTACTCACGGAGCGCCAGGGGATCGGAGTGGAGGCAGATGTGGGGATTGTAACCGAGTGCCTGGATGAAATAGTCGCCGTCGATGGTACCGAATTCGACGTATTCCATTTCGTTGTCGGCGGCAAATTGACACGGTACTTCGTACGAGACGTCCTGATGTCGCCAGTTGTCGACGTGCATGCCCAGCTTCAACATGATTTTTCTCCTCAGAAAGTTGTTTGTTTTTTTGGATATTAGCAAGTCCTGGCTCAAATGCAACGGCGAGGCGTGTTCGTAGCTTGCTTTTTGCAGGGAGAGGCGTTTTGATATTGGTAAGCTTATGAGCGAGGACAAGACAAAAAGCTGGCCGCAAATACGACCGGCGACAAGCGCCGATGGGGTCTGCATTCGCCAACTGGTCTTTGGAGTTTTGGGGGAGTATGGGCTGAGGCCGGATCCAGAAGGTGTTGACGGCGATCTCAATGATATCGAGCAGTCGTACCTCGCACGGGGCGGGATGTTCTTCCTGTTGGAGCTGCATGAGGGTGAGGTCATAGGCTGCTATGGTTTGTATCCGCTGGACGAACAGACCTGCGAGCTTCGTAAGATGTACCTGCGGCGGGAGTATCGGGGCAAGGGGCATGGAAGACGGATGATGGAGCACGCCATCGCGCGGGCGCGGGAAGTGAACTTTTCGGTGATGACGCTGGAGACGGCATCGGTGCTGAAGGAGGCGATCGGTTTGTATCGCAGTTTCGGCTTTGCGTGCTACGAACCGGCGTACCTGTGCCACCGGTGCGATCAGGCTTACAGGCTGCGGCTGTAGCTGTAGCTTAGTTGCGTGCCGGCGTAATATGGATGGCCTGGCCGCCGTTAGGGGCCATGTCGGCGGCAAGGGTTTTTGTCGAGTCTACTGAGAATTGGGTGATGGTTACGGCCATGCGCGGACTGCCGGCGGGGTTGGCGTCGCCGTAGATTTGGGCAGTGTACTTTTTGCCGGGTGTGAGGAAGGGGAGGGCGATTTCCAGTTGGCGTTGTTTGACGGCATTCATGGTTCCGACGAACCATTCGTCGCCGCTGCGGCGGGCGATGGTTACGTATTCGCCGATTCGGCCTTGGAGGACCTTTGTGTCATCCCAGACGGGGGGGACGTGCTTGAAGAAGTCGAGTTCAGGTTCGCCCTTGTACATTTGCGGGCGGTCGTACCAGAAGAGGAATTGCCAGGGGCTGTAGCAGACGACGGCGGCGGCGAGCTGGTGTGCGGCGGTGTTTTTGACTCTGCCATTGTACCAGCAGATCGTGTAGTCGCCCGGGCCGCAGAGATATCGTGTGAACGGGAGGATGAGGTTTTCTTCGGCGGTGGGCATTTCTTCGTTTCCGCGGATGCCTTCGACGGTCATGAGGTTGGGGTATGTGCGGCTGTAGCCGGTTGGTCGGTACTCGTCGTGGATGTCCAACATGAGGCGGTTGTCGGCGGCTTTGCGGATGGCTTCGTGCAGCCACGTGGTCCATTTCTGGTCGCCGACGTGTACGAAGCCGTACTTGACGCCTTTGATACCCCAGGAACGGTAGAGGGGGAGGATTTCGTCGAGCTGACGCTGGAGGGCGCGCTGGTTGACGTAAACAATGATGCCGATGTTACGTTCGTCGGCGTAGCGGATCACCTCATGGAGGTCGAGGGGACCGGGGGAGCGTTTGGGGTCGACGGTTACGGTCGTGGCGTCGGAGGCACTGTCGTATTCGTGGCCGTACCAGCCGGCGTCGTATTCGACGTACTGCAGGCCGCGGTCGACGGCGAAGTCGACACAGGCCTTGCCGCCTGCGGTCGTGAGCGTCACCTCGCGGATGACCTTGCCGGGCTTGATCCATGATGTGTCGGCGATGGCGCAGGGGGCGTTGAGATTCAGGATGATGTCGTTTTGTTCGAGGAGGCGGCAGACGTCGGCGGCGATCATAATAACGCGCCATGGCGTGTTGTAAGGCGTCCGGACCTGCACTTCACTGCCTAACATGCTCTCGACGGCGAAGGGAACGCCGGCGACAGGCTTGAGGCGCATGCGGGCGTAATCGACGAGTGCGGCTTCGGCGATTGCTACGGCGGGTCCGTCGGCGATTTCGATGGTGAGCGGGCGTTCACAGTTGGGTTTAATATCGTTTAGCGTGACGCGGCTGTAGACACCCTGGGCGGAATAGACGGCCCAGGCGGTATGGTTGGCGGCGAAGCGGAATTGCGTGTGCTCGGCGGCGATGGTGAAGGTTTTGAGGGCGGGCTGATTTGGGAATGTGTATTGCAGGGCAGCGCCTTCATTATAGGCGCGGACAGTCAATTGAAATCGCCTGTTGTGCGCATCGCGGATGTCAAGCTGCATATCGTTGTAATGGTCGCGAATCTCGCTGCGCTCGCCATAGACGGGCCGCCATGTTTCGTCATGATCGCTTCGGGTGACGCCTGCGATCCGGCAGCCGATGCCGAGTGCGGGCAGGTCTTTCACTTCAAACGTTAGTGGAGATTCGATGACGACCGGCTTCTCTTTGTACGTGACGCGCCATGTAAGGCAGTCTCTAAGACCGTCGATTTGTGCGATGTCCACTGTTGCGGTTATGTCGCCGTTTGGCGAGGAGACGGTCGCGCCGGCAACAAGTGCGTTCAAAGTCAAGAAACTCACCAGAATGCAGCAAGACTTCATCACAACTGCTCCTATGATAAAAATCCACTCCAATTTCCAATAGTTTTTG
>JAWLHD010000231.1:0-6719 GCA_041690555.1 Anaerohalosphaeraceae bacterium | reverse complement strand
TATGACAGCGCTATAAGAATTCGATCTCTCTTGCTTTGGCCGTTTTCCTTCGGCTGGCGTAGGACGCCTCGTTGCGCTGCTGATAGTACTCACATACATACGCTTTCTGTTTCCATGAATAGGGGTACCTCTGCCAGATCTTCCATGCCAGCGTGTTGGCCACGTCGGCCACTTGCTCCAGTGTGATGCGTGGATTTTTCCCCCCGGAGCCGCTGGGTTTGATCGGCCAGAAAATACATCGCCAAACGGCAGGCCAGCCAGTGTCGGATCAAGCTCGTGTACGTCCGCACCTCAAAGGCGCCCAGGCCGCATTCCTGTTTGGCCCGTTCAAACCATTTCTCCACGTGCCATCTGGAAAAAGCAACCTCCATCAGCGTCTCCATCTTTTCTCCGGCAGGCGCATTGCTGACGAAATACTTGGTCTCGCCGGTTTGCGTATTCCAGGCCACGATCAGCCAATACGTGCGATCCGTGGGAACCGGACAACTGGCCTTGCCGTCCTTGTGTGTGACCAGATACACCTGCGCGGATTTAATGTGCCAGACGCATTTGCCTCGGGTCGTATCCTTGATCACCATTTTACGCCAGGGCTGCGTATAAAAGGTCGGACTGTGCGAAATGATCTTATCCGCGCGACGCGAGGCGTGCTCGGCCCGATGGGATTTGCAGGCCGGGCGTTTGACCCAGACGCGGAAATTGGCGGGAACTTCACCGATGCCCTTTTGCCCAAGGCGATTCAATTCAAAGATGAAATCCGGGACTCGGCCGTATTCCTCGTCAAAGGTGACATAATCAAAACGAAGCCCTTCGGCCATCGCGCGCTCGATCTGCTCAATGCCGATCTTCCATTTGGCACGATAGGTGATTTCATCGGGGATGCCCGCACGCCGGCAGCGATCCCGATCTTCGTCCCAGCTTTCCGGCAGATACAAATCGCTGGCGACAATGCAACTGAACGGGTTTACCGGATCGTTGTCCGTGCAAAGCAGGTGCTGACCGATGACGCAGTTGTCTCGCTTGCCGGTTTCGCCGCACCACTGACGCTGCACGCCAGGCGTGTATTTGCCCTGCTTGACGTGAGCGGAGGCGTCGAGAACGCCGATGGCCGGTCGGCCATGCTGACGGTTAACCACCTCGCGAACAAGAACCCGGTCGGCACGCTCGTGGTCCCATGTAAAAGAGGAAAGAAATTCCTGTAACGTCCGAACCCCCACACCACAGGCCAGGGCAATTGGCTCGATGGATTTGCGCTTCAAATCAGCCATCAGGCCGAGGATGTACTTTTGCAGGTAGCCGAACGTTTTGTCTCGCTTGAAGCAATGGCGGACCTTCTCCATAAACTCCGCCAGTGCTGGCTCGAACGAAGCCAACTGGTCGTAATCCATGATCACACTCTCCAAATTGTATGACTTTGAAGAGTTCATCGGCCAAGCCCCACGGTTTTCTTGAGCGAAATTCGCGCTGTCATATTAAGCAGCACCCCGAACTCAAAGGCCAGGCAGGACTCTATTTCCTCGATGCTGGATCGAGCCAGACGGGCGCTGTACGACGCGGCGCATCAGGACAAGCACAAGAGACCCGCCCCGCCGACCGCACAACTGAGCAATCAGCCCCTACCGAAGCCAACCACCCCATCATAGCGAGGCATTTCAGACGCAAGAATCGACGAACGGGGCCGAGGCGGCACAATGATGCCCCCCAGCCTGAGATCGGCGATTGTGGGGCATTCTGGCGCGGACCTTTTGACGAAATCAACAAACCTTATCACTCCCGTCCGCACTCGCAAAGAAACCGCCAACCGCAGGGCAAGCCCTAAACACTTTGACGAAATCATCAAAGTCATCGGCGGAGGGGAAGCAGCAGCAGGCAGGCGGAGCGGTTCTGATGAAATCATCACAACCGTCCATCGCGCGGATCGCCCAAGCCAAGCAAGGCATCAAACCTTCGGTCAAAACGGATACCAAGTAACGGGGTCGACAATGCAGGCCTGAAGAATTTCACCTTTTTACAGAATCACCGAAGTAATAGTTGACTAAACGTAATTACTCGTGTAAGGTATCTGTATGGATATTGACGAAGTACTGCGAAAAGAGATTGAGAAATCAGGCAGAAGCCGATACCGGATCGCAAAAGACACCGGCGTTTCTGCGGCACAGTTATGCCGGTTTATGCAGGGGCGGACGTTCACGGCCAAAAACGCCGAAGTCCTGCTGCGGTACTTCGGCTACGAGATCACCAAGAAGCAATAAAACGGCACAAGAAGAGGGGTAAGCACATGCGGATCTACAGGCCACAATTCAAAAAGACCAAAAAAGAGCGGGGCAACATCTAACCCAATCGCCCCGCTTCGGCACAGCGCCGGGGCGGGGCTTTTTTCTGCGAAGCGAGACGATGATTTTACGAAACCCGATGCAAGAGAGATTCCTGAAGACCGGGATGCCGCAAGACGCCCTGCAAAGATGCGTTGGCATTCTTGGTGACGAAGAGGGCCATGAGGGCACCCGGGATGCAATCATTGACGTATTGGCGGGCCTGCCATATCACATTCAATTGTATATCGCCGAAACCTGCACTTTTGTTGTGCTGGATTTGGGGCGGGTGTTGATAGCGAAGCAGCCGCCACAGCAAAAATACTGGATACTTATTACGTATAGTGGCGGCGATGTGGACACTATCGCCCATGAAATTGCGCATGTGTGGTGCGGGCATTGCGAGGTTGAATATGCCTCCGCGCAGTGCCATGAGGACGACGAGCGGGACGCCGACAGGCTTGTCGATATATGGGGGCTTGGGCGGCCGGGCTTTGACAAGATAGGAGAATGAACCATGCGAGTATTTAGACCGACATACAAAGGGCCTGACGGCAAGACGCGGACGTGTTCACGATACCGCTGTGAATTTACTGACAACGCGGACTATCGCCGGCGGCTTACCTTGTTTTCGACGAAGCGGGAGAGTGAGGAGGCCGCGCAGAAGATCGACGAGATCATGGCTCGCGGCGGCAAACTGGACCGTGAGTTATTGGCGTGGCTGGAGCGCAAACCGAAGAGGTTGCGGGAGGCGATGGCGGCGTTCGGTATTCTGAGCGAATCGCAGGGGGCGGCGGGCCGGGGCCTGAAAGATCACGTGGACGATTGGCACGAGTCGTTACTTGCCAAAGGCACAAAGGCAAGCCAGGCGGATTTAGTCCACGCCCGAGCGATGCGGACATTCGAAGCCTGCGGGTTTATCCGGTGGGCGGATATCGAGGCTACCGCGGTCGAGCGGTTCCTGAAACGCGAGAGGGACCGAGCTGGCGGCATATCGCAGCAGACATCGAACCACTACGTGCGGGCCTGTAAGCAATTCTGCCGGTGGATGCTGGACAATCGGCGGGCGACGGATTCGCCGTTGTCGCACCTGAAGGGCCTGACCGTCACCGACAAGAAGGAACGGCGGGCGATGACACTGGCCGAGAGAACCGCCCTACTGCAAACCACGGCGGCCGCTGTGGAGCGTTTCGGCATGGGCGGGTATGAAAGATCGGTCCTGTACCGTATCGCCTTAGAGACGGGCCTGAGAGGGGACGAACTGCGAAGCCTGACGGTCGGTGACTTCGACTTAAAGGGCCTGACCGTCACCGTCCGGGCCGGATATGCCAAAGGCAAGCGGCAAGACACCCTGCCGCTGCGGACCGATACGGCCGAAGTGCTGAGGGGTCTGTTTTCCAACCGCGAACCGGGCGACCGGGCTTTTTCCATGCCGGACGCCGATAAGACAACGCGGGTTTTTCATGCCGATTGTGCCGACGCGGGTATTCCATACGAGGTGGACGGGCGAAAGGTGGACTTCCACGCCCTGCGGCATACGTTCGTCACCGAGATTGTCCGGGGCGGGGCGACCGTCAAAGAGGCCCAGACCCTTGCCAGACACCAAAGGGCGGAGTTGACGATAGCCGTTTACTCCCATGTTCACCTGAACGATACCCGCAAGGTGGTGGACCGTCTGCAAACACTTTTGCCGACACAGGCAAAGACAGGAACACACGATGCATAATCAGCCCGTGTTAAAATGCGCAAACTTGCGCCACACTGTCGCAATGAATCCACGGAGCGGGACAGTTTGGGACAGTTCTGGACACACGACAAGGACGGATCGAAAACGTCACGGGGGCCGAAAATCCGCAGTTATGAGCGCAAAACCGCATATTTTAGCGGTTATGGGGGATAAAACGGAGAGGCCGGGATTCGAACCCGGGGTGCGGGTAATACCCACACGACGGTTTAGCAAACCGTTGCCTTAAGCCGCTCGGCCACCTCTCCAGCCCCGAAAAAACGCCTCCAAAGTCAATTTCGTCAACAATTTACCACACCCACAGCGCATTGCAAGAACATTAAAACGCACTTCGCGATTTAACTCGACAATTTAAACCAACCGATTGACCAAACCCCGCCCAGGACGCGAAAACCCCAAAAAAACGTCTACCACACCGTCCCCGAGAGGATTCGAACCTCTAACCTTTGGCTCCGGAGGCCAACGCTCTATCCGTTGAGCTACGGGGACAACTTTAGCTTTGTCTTAGTACTTTGTTATCGACGCCAAGTCAAGCTAATTCGCTATATTGCACGGACAAATCGCATTTAGCAGCCTGCGCGCCCGGTTTTAGTTGCCGCTCTGACCACCTGCCGCGTCGCTGATCAGTGTGCTGATAGCGCGGAGGACATTGGGACTATCCTTTATGCCTCGCCAGTTGTATATGCAAAGAAAGCGGCACCGTGGATCATCGAGGGTCTTTTTCATGGCAGTATACCAGAGATCAAGCTCGTGCGGCTGCATAAGCAGCCATTCAGAAGCGCCCCAATGCTTTGCGTTACTTGCCAGTAGTGCACGGCGTACACCCTGATCCTGTGCGGGATCGGCGGCGTGGCGGTAGAAGCTCCACCCAGGGCAGGAGTATTCGTTGACCGCCGCATCGTACAGTAGTTCGGCTTCGTGCCAGCCGGCGCCGTGGGTGAAGATGTGCTCGCGTGCAAGGCCGCATTCGAGTGCAGTGCGGCTCAGGTCGGTGAGGTGGCGGCGGACGACTTCGACAAGGTCGGCCTCGGTGATTGTGCCCTGCGTCCGGATACCAGCGGCGGTGAGGGCGCCATAGCCCAACTGGACTTGGCCGCGCGCGGTTACATCGGCGACGTCCAGTCCGGTTTGCGGGTCATCAGCCGGCGGGCTGGACAGGAGATTGTTACCGTCGGGATAGTACCATGCGTTGACGCAGATCGAGCTTTCCCACCCGACGTTGAGTCCGATGAAGAGATGCTTGTCGGACACGGGGAGGTTTTCGTACCACTCGCGGATTACGGGGATCAATAGCTGCATCTTTTGGCGGCAGATGTCGCGGTAACGAGGGCTCATTAGATTCGGCGGCGGCGCAACGCGGATTTTCCTGCCCCAGTTTCGCCATGCTATTTTGACTGCATGCTCCGGACCCCAACCTGTCCATTCCACATTTGCACTGTTGGCGGGGTCGTATCCCGGCAGATTGGGATCCCACCAGTTCCACAGGTCAGGCCTGCGCGACCACCAGTTCTCGCCGTCGAGCTTGATGAGGACGGGGGTTCGGGTCTGCTGTGCCGCGGCGAGAAAACGTTTAAGTGAGGTGAGCAGGACGGGCTCGTCGGTTTCGAGATAGGAGAAGATGAAGGAGACGCCGAGGCGTATTGCCGTGTGATCGGGTGCGGCGACGGCGCTGCGTATCTCGTCAAAGCCTTCGCTGGTGATCGTTTCGGGTCGGCCTTGATGCCAGCGGCCGCCGGGTGTGCGGTTGACGACCACGTACTGGAGGTTGCCGGCCGATGTTGGGGCGGCACAGGTCCAGAGGGCCAAGGCGATCCACAGTAGCGTTTCTATTGGAGTTTGCATGGGATCAAGTATAACTGCATGCGACGGTCATGCAAAGCGTCAGGACGCGACCTGGGGTGGAATGGGGCATGTAAGCTTCTGGAAGGCAAGGAGTTAAGAATTGGGATCAGGCGAGTTTTATTGTTTGACAAGAATTTCACCGGCGGGTATTCTCCGGCCGGGCGACCGCGGACGAAGTGTTCGTGGACATACTGCGTGCTGCCAAAGAACAGAAGCAATAAGAAAGGAAGAAAGTGGCAGAACAGCACGACGGGCGCAGGCTGCGGACGGGGCCGTATCCGGAGCTTACGCTTACGGCCGTCATCGTCGGGTACGGATTGGGTATCCTGATAGCCGTGAGCATCGGATATGCCAGCCTGATCCTTGGATTTTCCATTGAAGGTTCGGAACTGGCGGCGATTTTAGGCTTCGGAATACTGCGGGGCCTGCTGGGCAGGACAAGCATTGTCGAGAACAACATCAACCAGACGATCGCCAGCGCGGTCAACGGCGCATCCAGCGGGCTGATGTTCACGGTGCCGGCGATATTCATCCTCGGGCACGGGGATGATTTCAATCCTGTGGTGCTCGTGTTTGCATCGATCGCCGGAGCGATACTCGGCATAGCGTATGTCATCCCGCTTCGCAAGCAGATGATAGATTTTGAGCGGCTGACATATCCGGGCGGGATGGCGGTGGCGACTATCCTGAAGTCGCCGGGGGCGGGCATTCACAAGGCACTGATGCTGCTTATGGGCATAGTTATCAGTGCGGCGGCGGCCTTTGTCGCAGAGTACAAAGGTGTCGGCAAGTGGGACCTGGGCGCAATTCTGAATCTGCCCGAG
>JAWLHD010000230.1:0-6745 GCA_041690555.1 Anaerohalosphaeraceae bacterium | reverse complement strand
ACTGCGGCAGGAGCTGCAACTGGACCCTGCGCAGCGCGAGCGGATACGTGAAATCTTTGCCAGGCATTTCAAGGCAATTGATGATATCCGCACCGAAGCAAGACCCAGAATCGCCAGGGAGATGAACGCGCTTTACGAGGAAGTCGCCGCAGTGCTCGATGGCTGGCAGCGCGACAAATGGCGTGACAGCATGATACGCCTCGGTGAGGATATCGCCGGTCCCCATCAGCGGGGACCACGCGGACCGGGCTATGGCCAAGGCCGCGGCGTCGGTCCTAACGGTCGAGGGCCAATGCGCAGGCCGTTCGATTACTGGGAGAGACAGGCCACCCCTGGGCCTCCTGTCAACCGGGATGCACGATTGCGGCAAAGCCAGCCGCAAGTCCGTCCGGATGATGTGCAGCCTGAACCGCACCAGGACCAGACAGAAACTTGGCAATAAGGAAGCAAGCCGCGTTTACAGAAAAACGGCCATGAGAATCGGAGCGATTCACATGGCCGTATGTGTTATGAGCGGGTGTGTTGCTATACAAGCGGATCCCGACCAGTTGCCACGGGATGGAATACGCCCGGGCCCGGCTTGAGTTCTTTTGGAACAATGTCCAGCTTGCTGGCGCCGAGCAGCCATTTCCAACTAAATGAACGGCCTGTATAGGCCGCCATGCGGGCGCCGATTGCCGTCAACGTGCTCTCGGCGATTCGCTGACCTTCGTTCAGCGGCTCGCCGGCGCGGATGCTCTTGATCAAATCAACATGTTCCTGAAGCATCCCGTTGACATTCGGACCTTCGTAACGCCATGAGTTCTCGCCGCTGATACTCGAACTGCAGTTGCTGGTGCCCTTCGTGCCGACGATCTTCTCCCCGTTGCGTCCGGTCCCAGGACTATGGCCGCTGAAACTCAGGCAGCGCGCGCCATTGGGATATTCCAGTTCGGCGAAAATATGATCCCAGATGTCGCCGGCGTACTTCTCCCAACCTTCCTCGCTGCCGTTGTTCAGCTTGGCGCAAACATCCTTGGCCTGCGCGTTGTGATCGCGCCAGCCCCGTCCTCCCACAGCGGTGAACTTGGCGGGAGGACCATCAAAACACCAGTTTATAATGTCGATGTTGTGAATGTGTTGCTCGCAAATCTGATCGCCCGACAGCCAGTTGAAGTGATACCAGTTGTTGCATTGCCATTCCAGCTCACTCATGCCGTCTGAATAGCCGCGATACCAGATGCCGCCGCCGTACCAGTAGCACTGTCCACCCGCCAGTTCGCCTATCGCGCCGTCATGAATTCGCTTCATCAGTTCGACGCGGCTGAATTCATGACGCCGCTGGGTTCCGGCGACTATGGCAAGACCCTTTTCGTTTGCTATGCGCGAGGCCTCCATGACCTGGCGGCAGCCCGCCGGATCCGTCGCCACGGGCTTCTCGGTAAAAATGTGTTTTCCGGCGTTTACGGCGGCTAACATCTGCGGACCGCGAAAAGCAGGCGCCGTGACCATCAGCAGCAGGTCGGCCTCACATTTGGCGAGCTTCTCATGGCAGTCGAAGCCCCAGAACATATGATCGTCGTCGATCTGGACGCGGCCCTTGAACTTCTCGTCCTTGACGAACCTGTCGCGAGTGCTTCTTACTTTGTTCTCAAATAGATCCGCTACCGCGATCACTACAACGCCCGGGTCGGCTTGCAGACATTGGGCCAGTGCGCCGTTGCCCCGCCCTCCGCAACCGAGAAGTCCAACCTTGATAACCCCTGTACCTTGTGCATGTGCAATGCTTGCTGCCGAAGCCGCTATCGCCGCGCCGGCGGCAGTTATTGTACCGCTTTTATTTTCTGATGCCATCGGCATTCTCCTTTGTATTCTCACGTTTATCTGCTCATCAAGAAAACTGTTGCAGCTCGCCTTATGCAGTCGGCACCTTGTAAACACCAGGCACCGCAAAAGGCCGAACCTCTTTGGAATCGGTCAGCTTCATGTCATCAGGCGGCAGGTGATTGAGCGCGCATCGGCTCATGAACCATTCGCGTTTGAACTGCTGCCTTGAGTAAGCCGATTCCCTGCCCATAATAGCGCAAAGTGTGCTCTCGGCGATGCGCTTGCCTTCATTAAGCGGATTGCCCGAACGTATACTGCTGATGAGGTTCTTGTGCTCTTCAACGTATGGGTTTGGGTTGGGACCTTCATAACGCCATGCGTTTTCCCCATCGATGCGACCCGCGCAGTTGCTGGTTCCCTTGGTGCCGACCACACGCTCGCTGACGTTGCCCGTGCTGCCGTCGATCTGGCGGCACATGCTGATAGTCCGCACGTCGCCAGGATAGAAAAACTCGACGCCAAAATGGTCAAAGATGTCTCCGTACTCCGGACCTGTGCGCCACTGCCGCCCGCCCTGGCCGTGAACCTGTTCCGGCTGCACGTCTCTGAACGCCCAGTTTATTACATCTATGTTGTGGACGTGCTGCTCAACGATATGGTCGCCCGACAGCCACGTGAAATACAGCCAGTTGCGAACCTGCCATTCAACGTCTGACTGGCCCGGCTGGCGGCGGTTGACCCACAAGCCGCCCTGATTCCAGTAGCATTGCGCCGAAACAATGTCGCCGATCGCGCCGTCGTGAATGCGCTTCATTGTTTCGATGTATTTGGGCTCGTGTCGCCGCTGCGTACCGCAAACGATGGCAAGGTTCTTCTCCGACGCCTTCGCCGAGGCTTCCAGAACCATCTTAATGCCCGCAGGACAGGTCGCAACCGGCTTCTCCATGAAAATGTTCTTGCCGGCGTCGATAGCCGCCTTCAACTGAGGAGGACGAAAGCCCGGCGGCGTTCCCAGAATCACCAGATTGATGTCGTCCAGTTCCAGGAGTTTCTTGTAACCGTCGAGACCGACGAAACAGCGGTTGTCCGGCACATTGTACTTGCCCTTGAGGCCTCTCAGCCTGTCGCCGAATGCATCGGCGACAGCGACAATCTCAACCCCGCTGGATGATGCAACGCAATCATTGGCTGCACCCGTCCCTCGGCCGCCGCATCCTATGACGCCGACGCGGATTGTGTCGCTGCCCTGGGCGTACACCCATTCAGCGGCAGGACCGGCAAACGCCAGCGCACCAGCCGCCGCCGCCGAGTTCTTCAAAAGATCTCTTCTTGTAAGTTCTTTTCTGTGACCCATGTTCTGCTCTCCAAATCTTATAGACATGTGCAATTTGCGGGTATCCGGCCACCTGCCTCCTTAACCTCTCTAATTGAAGCGGCGGGGGCATTTAAAACAAGTCCATATAAACTGAGTTTACAATCTCGGTGCATTAATGGCAAGCGCCGAGTAAGTTAGCCGTCAAAATCTACAATAGCCGAATGGTCCTGAATGCGACCGACTGATATCGGCCGGTCATGAGAATCAGCCCCGTCTTTGGTCCACCCATCTGACCTGTAACCTTTGGCATTCTGTGGGCAAAGCCGTTTTTGGCAAATTCTGCAAATCTCCGCTTGCATCGAACCGAAACCAATATATCATATCTGCAACAGCCAAGGACGAAGCAGATGAATCATGATGTGGTCATCCTGATCGCCGAGGACGATGAGGGGCACTTTGCCCTGATCAAAAAAAATCTTGCCAGAACGGGGATCACAAACGAAGTAGCCCGTTTCACGGATGGACAGGAAGTTTTGGATTTCCTCGCCAGTCAGTCCAGTAAGCCCGTCAAGTCAAAGGCTTGCCTGCTACTTCTGGACATTCGCCTGCCCAAAGTGGACGGCACAACAGTCTTGGAGCGGCTAAAGGCCGATGACCTGCTTAAGCGTATACCAGTGATTATGTTGACGACTACTGATGATCCACGCGAAGTGGATCGTTGCCACGAACTCGGCTGCAGCATGTACATCGTCAAGCCGGTCGAATATGAGAACTTCGTTGAGACAATTCGCAGAATAGGCCTGTTTCTTTCTATCACAAGTATACCCGAAATCGGCAAAGGCGATCTTGAATGAGGCCGGACAATGCACGATGAGACTGTGATTCTGATTGCCGAAGACGATGCCGGCCACTTCGCGCTTGTTAAAAAGAACCTCTGGCGGATGTGTGCAACTACTTCGTTCATGCACTTTCGCAATGGACAGGAGGTGCTGGATTTCTTGTTCATGCGCGGCGATGGACCCGTCATAACACCCAATGCCGCCTACCTGCTCCTTTTGGATATCAGAATGCCGAAAGTAGACGGCATAGAGGTGCTTCGCCAGATAAAGGCCGACCCTGAATTGCGTAAAATCCCCGTAATGATGCTAACAACCACAAGCGATCCGGCCGAGGTGCAGCGATGTTACGATATGGGTTGCAGCTTCTACATAGTTAAGCCGTCTATTTACAGCGATTTCATGGCCGCAGTTGAGCATATCGGCGAACTGCTTTGCCTCCCCGGCGTTCAGGTGCCCCAAATTAATCTTCCCTCCACCGGGGACAATCCCACGTAGGCGAAACAGGTCCGTCTTTCTCACGGCCTCCCGGCCGCCAAGCCGCAGAACGAAAACACTTCATGCCTCATCATGGCCTGATAATATTGCCACTGGCAGCATTTGCATCCAAATATTTATTCAACCTTGACACGTCCCATATCCGATGGTTAAATTGGGCGAAAGAGACAAGGTGGGAGGCCTGCTCTTGTCCTCATTCAAGTAAGGAGACGAAGATGGATAAAATAAAGGATTTGTTGACCACCGGTGAGGCGGCGGAAATCTGCAACGTCAGCCAGCAGACCATCATCCGGTGTTTTGACTCCGGCCGCTTGGCCGGCTTCCGAATCCCAGGTTCGCGCTTTAGACGCATTCCCCGCGAAAGTCTCGTCAAATTCATGCGGGAAAACAATATGCCTCTGGATGGAGTCGAAAGAGGCAAGAAGAAGATTCTAATCGTGGACGACGATGCTGAGATTGTCGAACTCATGGTTGACGTCCTATCGCGCGACGGCCGGTTTGAGATCCGCACCGCGTCCAGCGGCTACGAGGCCGGAATCATGACACAGCAGTTCGGCCCAGACCTGCTTATCCTCGATTACATGCTGCCCGATGTCAACGGCAACATTGTCTGCCAGACCATTCGGCGCAACCCTGACTACAAGAACACCAGAATCATCATAGTGAGTGGTGTCGTCAACGAAAGCGAGATAACGGGCCTGCTGGCCGCCGGCGCCGAAGCATTCATCAGAAAACCGTTTGATATCGTTGAACTGGTGGAAAAGATCACCGGTGTTTTACAGTTGCAATAGCCCAGGGAGAAGGGATTTGTGATGACAAAATCAAAAGGCGCTACAATAGTGGCTCGCCAGGTGGAACTTATCATTAGACGTCTGTCTTCTGTTTCGACGCTGCCCGAAGTGGCCGCCGTGTTTCTTTCACGGCTCGGCGCTGCCGGAGCCAACATGGCAGCCCTTACGGAGATCATTGAGTCGGATCCGGCAATGACGGCCAAGGTGTTGTCTCTGGCCCGCGAACAGGCCGTAGTTTTCGCCGACGGTGCGCCAACAGTTTCCGAGGCAGTCGCCAAACTGCCGAAGAACATCATCCGCGATGCCGTGCTTTCCGTTAAAGTCTCTCACGGCTTTGACAACACTTCTGATCCCGATGCTCAGCGATTGTTGCCCCGCAAGCAACTCGCCAGACATGCGCTGGCCGTTGCCTGCTGTACGAAGATGATTGCCGACGTCGCGCTGGAACCGGCTGATCGCCCGCTGGCTTTCGCCGCCGGTCTCATGCACGATATCGGCAAGCTGGCAATCGACGAAGTCATGCCCAGAAGCTTTGTAAAGATCGTCGAACAGGCTGCCGCCCAAAAAGCGCCCATGCACACAGTCGAAAATGAGCATCTCGGTCTCGATCATGCCCTCATCGGCAAGCGGCTTGCCGAGAAATGGTCGCTGCCCGATGAGATCGTTTGCGCCATCTGGCTGCATCACAGCGACGTCGAAGTCATTGCCGAAAACGTCTCGACCGCACGTCTGGCGCTTGCCGTTCAGATCGCAGATGCAATGGCAAGGCAGGCTCAAATCGGGATGTCCGGCAGTTACGACCAGCCTGAATCAGTTACACGAGCCTGTGAGTTCTTGGGCCTGGCGCCCGAACAGGTCGAGGCAATTCGCGACAAGCTTCCCGGCATTGTCGGCGAACGCGGAAAACTGCTGGGCCTCGCGGAGCAGGGCGGTACTGCCGCTTGGTGCGACCTGCTTTCAGACACTGCGGCCCGACTGGCAGCCGACCACTCCGATGTGTCCGCGGCTCACAGGCACACCGCCGCAGCATCAGCACAAATGGAGTTCGTGTCGGATTTCCTCGAAAACGTCGGTGCATGCGACACCCCCCTCGATGTCATCTCAAGTTTCGCCGTACAGTGGCAGAAGCATTATCAGACTGGACCGGTATGTGCCTACATTCTGGAAGACGAGGACGAAGCATTCGTCGAGGCCGCCACCGTCGATGCGCGGGGCAGAACCGCCGCCGTGCTGGTCAATGTACCCCCTGAAGCAGAGCCCGTGCCTGCACACCTTACCCACACGTTCGCAATTGCGGACGCCGCCGAACATGCAGGGTGGCTCTTTGAGCAGGTTGATCTCGATATCGACCTTGGCAGATCGAAAATTGTCCCGCTGCTTTCGTGCGGCCGCGCCGTAGGAGTGCTGATTTTCGAGGCCAGGATGCCGTTCGACCCTGCACTGCGACCCGAGCTTTTTGCCTCGGTTGCTTCTATAGGCGCCGCCGTGGCGGCTCTGGC
>JAWLHD010000229.1:0-6745 GCA_041690555.1 Anaerohalosphaeraceae bacterium | reverse complement strand
CATGGATCCGCTTGTCGCCAAGAATCCAGTCATTCAGCGTCGGCTCGATGCCTAAGCGTACGAGCGCACCGGCGATATCCTTTCGTTCGTCGGCCGACAACACATCGTAGATGCAGTCATAGCCGACCGCGTAGCCATAGCAGAATCGCGCCGTGTTCAGTTCCGAATTCCACCGCGGCGTATGACCGCCATCGCCCGCCCATCTCTGGTAAGCAGCATAGTGGAGCATGGCAGACTTAAGTTTCTCGGCATACCTTGCATCCCCGGTCATGCGAAATGCCAGACCCAATGTCTGGCCCATCTGCGCCATCTGTGAGCTCGGCCTTCCATAATTGCCGTGCTGTCCCGTGCCGCCTTCAGCGTATTCCTTCGACACAAGTTCGTCATCAAGCATGGCATTTGCCCGCCGAACAACCGCCTCCCATCGCTTTCTCACGGCCGGATCCGCCGCCATGCGCCCGCGCAATGCCTCAACTCTGTCATTTGTGTACAGCAGGCGAGGGGCCTGCTTCAGCCCCGCCTCCGCGCCCTCACATACCGCATTGGCGACTAACACAATTACGCCCAGTACAAGAAATCTCTGCGTGCTCATTTTCTCTCCGGCAAAGCTTCAGTGTCTTTGATCTCCCCGCGAATCAACCGGCCGCCCTGCCCCGTCAGCCAAAGGTAGTAATCGCTCGGAAGGCCCTCGTATGTTACAAAACGCGATTCGCCTGCCGGCACGTCGTTGGTGCACTTGAAGATCGCCGTGCCCTCGTCGACCTCGTCGAACATCGCCTGATAAATCATGCGCGCCCCGGCCTCTTTGGCGGCCCGGTACTGCGCCCAAAGAAAACGCCCGCCCAGCCGCGGAATCTGGTCGAAGACTTCCGGCCGCCGCTGCAAGTTGCTCCAACTGAAGCCCGGCCAGACCACTGGCAGATAGTCTTTGTCACGCAGCGAACACCAGTTCACATCGCCGCTCCAGACCTCTCTGCCGATTCGCGCCGCATCCTCCGGGCGACCGAACCGCCCAACCATCCACGGGCTCACAATATCTGCCTTGCGCGCAATCTCATGCACCATCGGATCGTTGACGCAATCTCGCTGCAGTGTTCGCCAGTACGTTGGTACGCCAATCATCACCGTGAATCCGCCATACACCGGATCGTCCTTGAAGAACTCCACCAGCCGCAGGCACTCATCGAGCGTGTACGCTCTGCCGTCGCTGAAGCCGATACCCCATACCGCCACAACAGGCTTGCCGCGGTGATGCAGGTATGCCGCGTCTTTGGGGTCGCGGCCGATCCCCATTTTGTCGACCAGCAGCTTCCAGTCTTCGATGACCTGCGTCGTTCCGCCGGCCCGAAGTCCCGACAAGTCGTACATGACCGCATACGCCCGGCCGTGTAGGTTCGCCCCTTCGCGGCAGTTGGCCAGCACAACGTTGCGATGATACGGCGCCGACACTCCCGTCGTCTCCACCCCAAACCGCTGCACGAATGCCCCATCGATCCCATACTCGGCCATCCACCTGAAGTGCCTGACAACCGTCTTCTTGTTCATTGGGCTGAAAACATACGCCGTACTTCCGTCGGCATGCCGAAATCCCGTCGCAAACTTCTCATCCGCATCGTGCTCACTCATGTCCGGCCACAGGTCCACGGTGCACCTGCCCGGCTCAAAAGACGAACCGCGCCCCCAGTGATGCCACCCACGATCCGAACCGTCCCCCGGACAGGCGAACCACCCCTGGTAACCACACATCACTTTGCCGTCAAGCGTCTTGATATCAACCCCCTGCACGGAGGGCCCTTCGTAATGGTGCATACTGCGCTCGATCATCTCTTGACGCGTCATCGCCCCGGAGCGACCCGGCAAACCTCCAAACACAATCACCCACACCAACGCCATATAAAAAAAAAGGCACTTCTGCATGCTCGCTTGCTCCAACATCTGCATCCTTAAGAACACGGACTGCCGTCAGCCGTCATCCCACAAAGATACCATAAGCGTTCCCGGTATGCAAATTCAGGGAGGTTCCCGGTTAGGCTGAACAAAGGTCGATCAACGAACTGCAGCACGCGGCAGATAAAAGTCCCCCGGTCCGACGCCTTCTGGATAAGGCTCGTTGGTCGGTCGGCGCATGATCACCTTCATGGTCTCAACATCCGCCGGCCCATACGTCTGGACGTGTCCGTCGGAGAAGGCGGCATTGAGCCGCACATCCACGGCCTGCCGCCCGTAATCGAAGGTTCGCGTCCGCGACCAGTAAGCGGATGAAAGCACCGTCCCAGCCGTGATAGCCGCTCCCTTGAACCGCTCGCAACTGCCGAACGCATAACGGCTGCGATGGTGACCATAGCCGAAGTAATCGCTCGCCATAAGCGTGCTTTCCCCCCACGACCCGGCCGTCGTCCGCGGCCCGCGGAAAAGTCCATCCCGCTCCGGCAGATATCCGGTGTAATTCCAGTAAAAACAGTATGTACCGCTTACCGGATCCTCAGCCGCAGGCGTCTCCGGATTGTCCCACTCGTCGCCGGCATCCCACGCCTCCTGCAGGTACGGATACCTTTGCGGCGCGCTTGGGCAATAAACCACGGTCGCATCATCCACATACCCCGCCAGGTACGCGCTCATCGAACGGTATTGCCGCTCCATTCGCCGGTAGCCGGTTATCATCATCGGCTCCTGCCAGTTCCATCCCGGCCCCATTCCCACAGTCGCGACCGACTCAGGAAATTGATCATCGTTGTCCATCGCGTATAGCGTCGTTCCTCGCACCGCCTCCCGCTGCCGAGTGCCGCCAATCAAGCGGCGCACCTTCATCCTGACCCCCACCAGGCTCGGGCCTATGATTCCGATAAGAAGAGAGATGATTGCAACTACCATCAGCAGCTCAATGATAGTGAATCCCCTGCCCCGCCGCCGACCGCCAATCAAGTTGTGTGTGCAGGAAGTAATAACAGCTCCTCCATGCTGTGCATCCCCACCTTACATAGCTTTAAACTATACCCGATTTCTTCTCGCCGGCAAAACAAAAACTTGCCCACCGCCCGTTTGCCCACAGAATCCCACACTGATGAAGCGTTGTGGAGTCGAACGTTCCAGCCCGCATCGATACAAGCAGAACCGAAAACACCTTCTTTAGCACAAGTGGTTTCAGACTTTGGTCAGGAGTCTCGTGGGAGCTCGATGAAGTGTAGGCAGGTCCCTCTCGCTTCGGGCCGCCTGAGTTATCGAACGGATAGTCGCCCGACGCGCCAGCAGTTGCTGAGCCGGCGTCTGCCTGGCGATATTCACAAGAACGCCGCCGGCAGCAGCGCACAAAAGCATGCTCGTACCGCCCGCTGAGATAAACGGCAGCGGAATGCCTTTCGTCGGCAGCACGACCGTAACCACGCCGATGTTGATCGCAGCCTGGATGGCTATAGTCAGCGTGATGCCCGCCGCCAGCAGCTTGCCGAATCGATCGCGGCAGCGAATCGCAACCGTCAGTCCCAGGATCACAAGAATCGCAAAAAGGAGCACCACGAAGAGCGCCCCCGCAAAGCCGAGTTCCTCGGCGATGATGGAGAATATAAAGTCCGTTGTATCCTCAGGCAGGTGCCCGTACTTGGAAACCCCCATGCCAAGCCCCTTGCCCCATGTCCTGCCGCCGGCGATCGCGATCAGCGACTGTTGAGCCTGGTAAAGGTTCGCAGGACTGGCAAGTTCCGGATTAAAGAACGATTTTATACGGTTGATGCGCGTCGTCGACGACATTACCGCCGCAAGAAACGCCGGCGCCGCCGCCAGCGCAGGCACGGCGAAATGCCACCATCGGGCCCCACCAATCAGCAGCATAATGAAAGTCAGCAGCGCGATAAACGCCGCCGTACCGAAATCCTGCGTTACGATCAGCCCCGTAACCAGACCCGCCAAAAGACATACCGGCACAAACCTCCTCCAAAACAGGTGTATACTGTCGGCAAAATAGTCGGCAAACGCCGCAAGAAAGAAAACCATCGACCACTTGGCCAGCTCAGACGGCTGGAAACTGATCGACGCCGGACCAAGCGGTATCGAAAGCCATCGCCGCGCATAATTCTTCTCCACCCCGAAAATCAGCACCGCCACAAGCAGAATGATTGACGCCGGCAGCAGCCAGCCGGCAACCGACCGACCCGGCCCATGTTGGCCAAACCCGAACCGCCGGTAATCGATACGCGAGACCGCGTAAAGAATCACCACCGCAAGGGGAAAGAAAAACAACTGTTTCAGTGTTGTAAACTGATAAAAGTGCCGGATATCGTAGCTGCTGCTGACGTTCGCCCCGGCCGAGAATATAAAAACCGTCCCCATAGCCATTAGCAGTAGAATGGCCGCCTCGATCAAATAGGCAATCCGGCTGTCGTTGGCCGCGGTGATCAATGCTGTTTTTCCTGGTAAAAGAGGCTTGGCTACGCAAGCGGTTTGGTTATTGTCGGCAAACGCGGGGCATTTGCCGCAAAAAAACGGGGCGGCAACACTATGGTTCTTGGTTACGTATTCCAATGAATGCGACGACGACCCGATTTCATGATGTTCGCACTAAATCCTCGGGAGTCAAACCGTTGGGAAACTCGTCGCAGTCGAAGCTGGCATAAGAATTACCGACAGCATACAAAGATAGGCCGAGCGCCTGGACCAAGGCTTCGTGCCGCATGAACGCGAACGGGTAACCGTCCTCGTCAAATGAGGATTTTCGGAGGATGCTTTCGACGGAAGCAACGTCGCCTAATCCGAAGACCGAGCAGAGCTTGTCGGGGTCTCCGCCTTCCGGGCCGGCGGGATCAGTTTCCACATCAAAATAGCTGGGGCAGGAATTGTACTGATCGACCAGTTCTCCATTCAGAAAGAGTTGGTACCACAGGATGTCGTCGTCGTGATTGAGGACTGCCAACAGGGGGCACTCAAACCTGTGAGAAAGCTGTGAAGCGAGATGCGAGATCGTGTCCAGATCCTGCTCGTCGGATTCCTCATCGTATACGACAATGCAGCCGTTCTGGACAGGGGTCACAATCGCGTTTCGGCCTTTCATCGCCGTAGCCACAGCTTTCTGATCCGGTCCTTTCACCGTGTAGTTCACGTAGAAATTGCCCATACAGCTCCGCTCCTTTCCTGAAGACAATGATACACCAGTTTTTGCACATACTGGTCCATACTCATTTGGTTCCGACCGCCTTGAAAAAGGTGTAGCAGAAGGTGCCGTGGGGTATGATTCTCGCCGAAATATCAGGGTTCGGTCAAGCAGAAAACTTACTCAATTGTGCATGATGCGCGTGGCAAGTGAGACCTTTTGGCCACGAGTGTTGATGTCGCCGCCCACCATTTGTTTTTGGAAGGTCAGGTGCGTGTCTTCTATTTGGACTGTCACTTCGTCGAGGGTCTGGGTGATTTCGGCCTTTGCAATTGAGCGGGTATCCGCGGAGGCGGCGGTCAGGACGTTCAGAAAGTAGTCGGTTGGGGCGGGTTTAGTGGGGGAGATTTCTATGCGGCATTTTGGGGCTGGGCCTGTATTTCGGTTTGGAGGGTAGGTTTGGTCGGCGATTTTGTAGAGGTTTTCGCCGGAGATTAGTTCTACCTGGGGTTTTTCGGGGAGGAGGGTTTGGATGAAGAGGCGGGCTTTTCCGTTGGTGATGGTGAGGGTGTCACCGTTTTGGGTTGGGGTTTGCATGGCCTGTAGGAGCCAGGTTTTTTTGTAGTTGGGGCGTTTTGCCTTCACGCGATCGAAGATGATGAAGGTGTCGGGGCGCAGGTAGACGATCTGGCGGGTGAAGTGTTCGAGCTTTTTTGGCGAGTAGGCGCGGGTGCAGTCGGCGGCGATGTAGACGTAGTCGCCCCTGTCCTCGAAGGCTAAGATGTCACCGATGTCGTAGAGCGAGCGCCCCTTCTCCCATGCCTGTGCGTCGGTGACGGCGCCGTTGTGGTGGGGCCAGTTGTGGTGCTGGCCGCCGTCGTTGGAGGAGACAGAGCCGGCGCGGATGCCGGGCCAGGTCTCGGCGGGGTCGTAGACGAGGATGGTGTTGTGGGCGATGGTGCGGAGGTGGTAGTTGACGTCGTGCTTGCTGCCGAACGCGTCGTAGTGCCCGCCGTCGCCTGTGAGTTCGTCATATTTGTAGATAAGGAAGTGCCCGACGTCCAGGTGCTGATGCGCCGTGAAGCGGTCGCCGCACTTAAAGAAGAAATACGTCGCATCGTCGTCCCACGAGCTGCGGGCATAGACATAGCCCGGTCCGGTGCTGATATGCGACAGCTTAAACGTCTTCAGATCGCCCGCACGCATAGTCGCATCGCGCCACAGGAAGTCCTTGTATGCATACACGCCCACGCTTGATCGCGGCGTCGTCTCGTTAAATGCATGCACAGCCTTATGGGCCGCATCGTCGCGGTAATGGTTCACGAGGATACGACGCGCCGACAGCGTCTTGTCGCGATCGCCGCCGAACACTCGCCCGCCGCCGTCGCCCATAGGGATGGCGCGACGTGAGCCATAGGTGCCGATGCCCGGATACGCCTCGAACATTGACGCAACGGCCCGGCCCTTGAAAAATCGTTCGGCATCGGCATAGTAATCGACGCCCTCGCAACACATGGCAGCTTCGCAGAAGAACAGCCACTCATAAAGGCAGTAATTGACATAGTACCCTTCCGCCCATCCGCCTCCCCCACACGCAAGATTAAGTGCCGGCGCCGCCCGCGTAAGCCAATCGGCACGCAGCGTCCGCAGAATCTCCGCGGCACG
>JAWLHD010000228.1:0-6753 GCA_041690555.1 Anaerohalosphaeraceae bacterium | reverse complement strand
CCGAGGCCCAGTGGGATACAACCGCCGTCCAGATCGAAACAGACTCCCCCCTCGGAAGATGCGCCTTCAGAGCCACGGGTCGCGTTCTCGTCTTCGACGGGTTCACGCGGGTCTGGAACACCGCCTCCGACGATCAGTTTCTGCCCCCCATGAAGGAGGGCGATCCCCTCAAGACCGTCGACATGAATCCTGTCCAGCACTTCACAAAGCCCTCCGCCCGATATACCGAAGCATCGCTCGTTAAAGCACTCGAAAAAGAAGGCATCGGCCGCCCAAGCACCTATGCCTCAATCATCAGCACAATACAGGACCGAAAGTACGTCGAGAAAATCGACCGCAACTTCAGGCCCACCGCCGTCGGAGAGGTCGTCACCGACAAGCTCTGCGAGTTCTTCCCGCGCATCATGGATATCGCCTTCACCCGGCACATGGAGGACCAGCTCGACAAAATAGAAGAGCAGCACCTCGACTGGCTCGGTGTCCTTCGCGAATTCTATGGTCCCTTCAAGGATAACCTCGACACGGCTCTCGAAGAGATGAAGCACGCGCGAGCCGAAACCACACCCAGCGATTACGACTGCCCCGAATGCAACGCCAAAATGGTCTACCGTTTCGGAAAGAACGGCCGATTCCTGAGCTGCTCTCGATACCCCGAATGCAAGTTCGCCTCCCCATGCGACAACGAAGGAAAAATCATCACCGAACAGCCCACCGAACACAAGTGCCCCAACTGCGGCAAGCCCATGCTCCAGAAGTCCGGACGGTTCGGACCCTTCCTGGGCTGCTCCGACTACCCCAACTGCAAGACAATACAGCGCGTCGACAAGGAAGGCAACGTCCTGCCGCCGAAGCCTCCCGCCGAACCAACCGGAGTCAAATGCCACAAGTGCCAGAAGGGCGAACTCGTCATCCGGCAGAGCAAGAAAGGCCCGTTCCTCGGCTGCAACAGATTTCCCAGATGCAGGACAATCGTCTCAATCAAGCAGCTCGAAAACCTCAAGGATCTCCAGGACCAGGGCAAGTGGCCCCCCGCCGACAAGGAAGAGGCCGACGAAATGCTCGGCAGAACCAAAACGACCGCAAAGAAAAAGAAAGCCGCAAAGAAGAGAACCACCAAGAAGATAGCATCAGAAGATTGACTTAGGCCTCTGAGCCGACCGCAGAGATCGTCCCATGAAAAACCAGAAAAACGACCCGAAGAGCGACGTCTTCGAAACCGTCGAACCAATTGGCAAAAGAGTGCTGATTCGAAAAGATGAGGATAAAAAGCAGACAAAAGGTGGAATTCAACTGCCCGACAACATCGAGATACCAACCATCACCGGCCGAATCGTCTCCGTCAGCGCTGAAGTAGCATCATCCGAAGACCTGCCGCTGCGACAATACGACAAAGTGCTCTTCAACCCAAAAGGTGCAATACCCGTCGATTTCGAAGGCGACAACCGCCTCTTCGTGGTCGAAGTAGACAACGTCGTTGCCGTCTTCAGAAAAGCCTGACTGAAAACCCCCTGCGTCGATCCTATCGCGCCCGCCGCCTCAAAAACACAAGTGCACCAAGCCCCAGAAGAGCAATCGTAGCAGGCTCCGGAATCTGAGGATCGTCACCGCCCGGAATCGGAAAATCATCGCCCGGAACAACTACCCCGCCCCCATTGCCGCCGTTGCCCCCGTTGCCGCCATTACCACCGTTGCCCCCATTTGGCGGCGGCACTATTCGTATTTTGCTGCCCGTAGCCCCTCTGGCAGGCCGACCCCCGGTAAGTGTACCACCCCCGCCATAGTAGGGCCCGCTGCCCGTCAAACTGCTGGCGCCAACTCCGCTGTTCCACGAACCGCCGCCCCCGAGCTGAACTTCAGAGCCCGAGCCGCCGCCGTCGATCATCAGTTCATACTCCAAACGCCCAAACACAGCCACAACGATCTTCGGCGCATCGATCACCACAATCGCCTGATCAGTCGACGAGTCGCTCACATCGCCAAGCCAGTACAAAAAACGGTAACCCGGCTTCGCCACCGCCTCAAGCGTTACTTGATCACCCATTCGAATCCTGTGAAGACCAGCCGCCGGGCTCACAAAACCCGCGTCAACCGGGCTCTGCTGAACCATCAGCGAATACAATTCATCTGTCCCGCTTTGAGCAACCGCAACACCACAGCAGATCGCCGCCGCCAAACAAACTCTGAACAACATTGTCTTCATCAACCTTTCCCCCATTCGTGCCTAAGCACTATGTCGTTTCTGAACTCTACGAACGCATACCCCTGCGGCCCAGAAGTGCCAGCCCGCCAAGAGCCGTAAAGATCAGCGTCGCCGGTTCCGGAATCTCATTGTCATCACCGCCCGGCACCGGAATATCCGACGCAAGCTGGATCGTATACTGACCGGCGACCCAGTCGTTGTCGCTGCTGATAATCAAAAACACCGAATGCTTGCCGACTACCAGAGTCCCGTTCTCGAACTCCCAGGCCCCTTTCGTCAGCGAAGCGTCAAAGTACGCCCCCGTTGCCGCAATGCCGCCCGCCAGGTCATCAGCCGAGCCGATCTGCTCCTGGGTCGTAACCGCACCAAGACCGATCCCGCTAACCTGGAAATGCTCAACGCCCCCATTGACGCCGTTGTTCTGATTGAACAACTGGTAAACATACGTGTAACGACCTTCTCCGGGAGCCGCGAAACCCGCCTGGGCAAACTCATTGCCGCCTTGACTGTCGTAAACGGCAAACTCAATCCTGAGATCACCGTCCAAACGAAGTCCCTGGTAATGCGTACTCGTCGGAAGAACCTCCAGGCCCGCCTGCGCACTCGACAAAAACAGCACCAGAACCATCAAAACGCACGCCGACATGCCCCATCTCAATGCACTCATCACACGCTCCTGTCTAATTACCGTCCCCACAAAATCTGTTCAATCAGCCCTGAAAAACACGACGTCACATCCCGACGCAACGCCGCACAGGTCCCCGCCATATACCCCATATTAAACCACACCCAGGGCCGATTGTCAAGAGCAATTCTATTTTCTATCGGGCCTGTTTAAGATTAATCTCCCCCAATAAAAACACCCTCATCACTGCCCCGAAATCTGCCTTTTCCCCTGCTCGAAACGCGATATATTGCGAATAGCCTGACGAAGCCTGTTCTCATTCTCAACCAAAGCTATCCGCATATATCCCTCCCCGTTTTCACCAAACGCCCTGCCCGGAGCAATGGCGACATTCGCACCCTCCATCAAATCCATTGCGTAGTCTATCGTACCCTTGCCCCCCAAGCGATCTTCCGGAACCCGAGCCCACACAAACATCGACGCACGCGGAGTCTCAACCTCCCACCCTATCCGCCGAAGACCCTCGCAAACAACGTCCCGCCGCGACTGATACTTGGCATTCTGCGACAAAACGTCATCACCGCAATGACGCATCGCTATGATGCTGGCAATCTGGATAGGCTGAAAAATACCATAGTCATAATAACCCTTGATCGTCGCCAAAGCCTCTATCATGTGACGATTGCCCGCAACAAAGCCGATCCTGAAACCCGCCATATTGTAGGGCTTGCTCATCGTCGTAAACTCCACCCCAACGTCCTTCGCCCCCTTCACCGACAAAAAGCTCGGCGCCTTGTATCCGTCATAGCAGGTCTCCCCATAAGCAAAATCATGGATCACGGCAATCTGAAAACGCTTTGCAAGCTCCACCACCGGCTCAAAAAATCCGTCGTCAACGGTCATCGCCGTAGGATTATGAGGATAATTCAAAATCAGCAGCTTCGGCCGAGGATACAAGTGCTCACACACCATCGCAATCGTATCCAGAAACTTCTGGTCGTTCCCCAACGGAACACTGATTACATTCGCCCCCGCAAGAGCAACCGCATACGTGTGAATCGGAAATGCAGGATCTGTAACAACCGCCGTATCCCCCGGCCCAAGCATCGCAAGACACAAGTGGCTGAAGCCCTCCTTGGACCCTATGCACGCCAAAACCTCCTTATCAGGGTCAATTTCCGCGTTCCACTGCTTGCCGTACTTGATCGCAACCTCGCGCCGCAGATTATATATCCCGCGCGAAACCGAATAACGGTGGTTCCGAGGATCACGAATAGCCTCGCAAACCTTGTCGATCACTATCTGAGGCGCGCTGTCAAGCGGGTTGCCCATCCCAAGATCTATTACATCCACGTCCGCCTGACGCTTGGCCTGCTTCAACGCATTCAAACGACCGAAAAGATACGGCGGCAAACGCTTGATACGCTGGTTGGGCTCTATAATAAATTCCGACATCACAGTCTCTCAAAAACCAATACCGCCACTCTCACACAATACGCGCAGCCCGGTATTTTATACATTCACCGTGCTGTTTTCAAGACCTTTCCGCCTCCCGCCAGACCCGGGCGTGCCAGAAAACGCCGTGGGACGGGCATCCTGCCCGTGTTCAGCGCCAAGCCATCGACATACCCTAAAACGCCTTCACGAACCCCACCCCCGTAACGTACCTGTCCGCCACAACGTCGTTATAAGGCACCAGCCTGAAACCCGCCACCTCCGGAGAATGATACTTCTGCGCAACGTGGTGACCCACGATATAACCCAGCACAGCCCCGAACAAAACGTCGCTCGCCCAGTGATCACGCGCATCCATCATGCGATAACCAACAAAACCCGCCCCGAGGTACGCCGGTATCCCAACCGCCGGCCCGTACAACTCGTCCAGAACAGCCGCAACCGTAAAAGAACTCGATGTATGACCGCTCGGCCACGCCAGATTCTTGCCGTTGGGAGTCTCGTCATTGATAATCAGCTTCAGCGCCAGCGTCGCCGCACCCGTAACCGACAACGCCTCCAGCATCGTCCACGCGTTGCGCGTACCAACCGGATCACCCTTAGCAGCCGCGCTGAGATACCATATCCCGCTCGCCGCAAAATGAACCCCCGGACCGCCAACCTGGTACACAAACTCATCCCAGCCCTTATTACTGCTGATCCACGGATTGTCACGGAAACTGTCGTCGATACGGTCGTCCGCCCCGCTCTGACGTAGTGCAATGCTGCCCCCAGCCGCCGCAAGAAGCCAGAACAGATTCCCCTCGCTCCTGACAATCTCCTTGGAATCCTCGATCACAACACCAGGCAGAGACCATATCCGCTCCGCAAGACTCCCCGCCGCTGCGCCCAATCCGGGCGGCGAAGCCGTCCTCTCCGAAGCTGTCGCCTCCGAAGTCGCACCCTCAGAAACAATCTCCCCCGAAGTCGCGCCTTCCGAAACAACCCCCTCCGAAGACTCCGCCCCCTCCAACTCCACAACCCCGGAGCCCTCCGGCGAATACGATGCCCGACCCTCGACATGCTGACAGCCGCCCGCTAAAACAAAAACGCCGACAACCGCCACAAAGCCCAATCCCTTGGCCCAACTCAAAAACATCCCTGTCATCCCAAATAGACTTAAGGTCTTGTTCAACTGCCGGACTTGCCACGCACCATCGTGCTAATCTCTATTCCCACTCAATCGTCGCCGGCGGCTTGCTCGAAACGTCGTAAACAACCCTGTTCACGCCGCGAACCTCATTGATTATCCGCCCAGCCACCAGCCCAAGCACCTCATACGGAATCCGCGAAAAATCAGCCGTCATGAAATCCGTCGTATCGACCGAACGAATCGCGATCACGTGCTCATAACTCCGCTCGTCCCCCATAACGCCAACCGTGCCCACCGGCAGAAGAACCGCAAGAGCCTGGCTGATCGAACGGTATAGCCCCGCCGCCTTGATTTCTTCAATCAGTATATCGTCCGCTTCCCGCAAAATCTCCAATCTCTTCGCCGTAACATCCCCGATAACCCGAACCGCCAGCCCAGGCCCAGGGAAAGGATGCCGCCAAACCATATCATCAGGCAGCCCAAGGTACTCCCCCACCTTCCGAACCTCATCCTTGAACAAATCACGAAGCGGCTCAACCAATTCGAACCCCAACTCCTCCGGCAAACCCCCAACGTTATGATGAAGCTTAATGTTCGCCGCAAGATTGCCGTCCTTGTTCCCAGACTCGATCACGTCGGGATAAAGCGTCCCCTGTGCCAGAAAACGCGCTCCCGCAATCTTCTCCGCCTCCGACTTGAACGCCTCGATAAACTCCGCACCGATGATCTTCCGCTTCTGCTGAGGGTCCGTCACACCTGCCAGCTTCGCCAGAAACTCCGCCCCCCAGTCCACCACGTGCAGGTCCATGTGAAAATGGTCCTTGAACATCGACACCACGCCCTGCCGCTCGTTCTTGCGAAGCAGCCCGTTATCAACGAATATGCACACCAACTGATCCCCGATCGCGCGATGCAGCAAAGCCGCCGTCACCGCCGAATCAACCCCCCCGCTCAGCCCGCAGATCACCGTCCCGTCCACCACCTGCTCCCGAACCGTCCCGATCGTATACTCCACGAAGTCGCTCATCTGCCAGTCGCCGCTGCATCCGCAGATATCATAAACAAAATTCTTGATGATATCGGACCCCCGCGGAGTATGCGTTACCTCCGGATGAAACTGAACCCCGTAAAACCGCCGCGCCGTATGCCTCACCGCCGCATAAGGACACGTCGGAGTCTCCGCCAGAGCAACAAAATCCACCGGCAGTTCGTTCACCTGGTCACCATGACTCATCCATACCGGAGTGCTCTCCGGCAGACCCGCAAACAAATCCCCTCCCCCCGTGATCTTCAGGTTCGTCCGCCCATACTCCCTGCTCTTCGCAGGCCGCACATCCGCCC
>JAWLHD010000227.1:0-6753 GCA_041690555.1 Anaerohalosphaeraceae bacterium | reverse complement strand
ATTCGGCTCGCTGGATGCCGTGCTGGAACGGTGCGACGAGATTCCCAAGCCCTCCATCCGGGCCTGCGTGAACGACAACCGGGAGAAGGCGCTCCTCTCGCGGCGGCTGGTGACCATTGACACCGATGTGCCGCTGGACACCGACCTGGAGTCGCTCCGGTTTTCCGGGTTCGCCGGTGAGCGGGCGGTCGAGTTCATGCGGGAGATGGAGTTTCCCAGCCTCATCGACGCCGTAAAGGCCCTCTCGCCGGGGGAAGCGGGCGCTACGGCGGAGCCGGAGACCGCAGCGACCGTGGTCATCCCGGAAACGCTCGACCGGACACTGAAAACGCTCGCCGGGGAGAATGAAATTGCCATCGACATCGGCATATCCTCCGTCGACCCCATGACCGCCGATATTGTCGGGATGGGATTCGCCGCCGGGGGCGGGGAGTTCTATTTCCCCTTCGGGCACGCGGAGGGGCCGAACCTGGACCGGGAAGCAGTGTTTCCCCGCCTGCGGGAAATCCTCTCCGCGCGGAAGAAGTCCCGGCTGGCCCACGACGTCAAATTCGCCCGCATCGTGCTCAAGCGCCACGGATTCGGGGACGTTGACTTCAGCTTCGACACCATGCTCGCCGCCTATGTCCTGGACCCGGGAAGCCGGAGCTATGACCTCGAAGTCCTGGCCGAGGGCTGTCTGAAGCGGTCCCTTCCCTCACTGGCGGATCTGACCGGCACGGGCCGGGGAAAGAAGACCTTCGCCGAGCTGACGCCGGAGGATGCGGCGCGGTATTCCGGGGGACGGGCCCGGGCGGCGGCCGACCTGGCCGCGCAGTTCGCCCCGCGCATGGAGGACGGGGATCTCATGCCGCTGTATACCGACCTGGAAATGCCCCTGGCGGACGTGCTCGCCGAAATGGAGATGTGCGGGGTGCGGCTGGACACCGCCCTGCTGGCCGGGATGTCGGCCGAGCTGGCGGACGGGCTTGCCGAGCTGGAGGACCGCATCGCCGAATCGGCCGGGGAGCGGTTCAATATCAATTCGCCCAAACAACTCGCCGTCATCCTCTTCGAGAAGCTTGGCCTCAAGCCCGTGCGGAAGGGTAAAACCGGCTATTCCACCGATATCGACGTCCTGACCAGGCTGGCCGCCAAGCACGAGCTGCCCGGCCTCATTCTGGAATACCGTCAACTCGCCAAGCTCAAGTCGACTTATGTGGACGCCCTGCCGCAGATGATCAACCCGGAAACGGGACGGGTGCACACCTCCTTCAACCAGGCGGTGACTTCCACCGGACGGCTCTCCTCCTCCAACCCCAACCTGCAGAACATCCCCATCCGCACGGAACTGGGTCGCAAAATACGACAGGCATTCATCGCCGAGCCGGGGTATATCATCCTGAGCGCCGACTATTCCCAGATCGAGCTGCGTATCATGGCCCACATCTCCCGCGACCCGGTGCTCCTGGAGGCGTTCCGCAAGGGCGAGGACATCCATTCCAGCACGGCGTCGCTGGTGTTCGGCCTGCTCCCCGGCCTGCTCTCCCCGGAGCACCGCCGTCTGGCCAAAGTCATCAACTTCGGGGTGATGTACGGCATGGGGGCGCACTCCCTTTCCGAGCAGCTCGGAATTACCCACGCTGAGGCTAAGCGCTATATCGATAACTATTTTGCAACCCATCGGGGGGTCAGGGCGTATATAGACCAGACGGTGCGGGAGGCCGAGGAGAAGGGATATGTAACCACCCTGCTGGGCCGGAGACGGTATGTCGCCGACATCCTCAGCACCAACCGCAATGTGGTCGAGTTCGCCAAGCGGACCGCCATAAACACCCCCATCCAGGGGAGCGCGGCCGATCTCATCAAGAAATCCATGATTGAGCTTTTCCGGCGGCTGAAAGACGAGGGCCTCTCCTCCTACATGATTCTCCAGGTTCACGACGAACTGGTGCTGGAGGTGAAGGAATCGGAGCTGGAGCGGGTCAAAGCCCTGGTCAAGGAGGTCATGGAGGGCGCGATGGATCTGGCGGTGCCGCTGGTGGTGGAAATCGGCTGCGGCAGCCAGTGGCTGGAAGCGCACTGAAACAGCGCGCCGCGGAGATGAACGGAAAAAATACGGAGCACGGGGTCAGACGCGGGAGGCCGGAGGGAAAAAGATTCGCTTTGCCCGAAAGAAGTTTCGGCGTATATTGTCGATGAGCGGTATCTTTTCTCCTGACTTCCGGCTTCTGACTCATGAGTTCTTCTGTAAAGGGGGGCGATCCGGTTTCGACGGGGACAGGTGTAGCTTGGATTGCATGTCGAGGGTCCGGCGGCCTCGTAAAAAAGTCGGAAAAAATATAACTGCGAACGATAACTCGTACGCTCTGGCCGCCTAAATAGGCCACGTCTCTCCTGGTTGCTCCGGTCCGGCTGGGAAGAGGCGACGATCAGACCGGATAGTGGAATGGGGCGTCTCCTCCCAAACCGCGAAACTTCAGGGGACTGGCGACGGCGCAAGCCTGCCGACGGGCGCGCGCAACAGCGACATTCAAATCATCGGCTAAACATGTAGTAATCCCTGAGACACGGTTTTCGGACGCGGGTTCGATTCCCGCCGCCTCCACCAAATAAAAGCCCCCACGATTCGAGAGAATCGTGGGGGCTTTTATTTGTCTAACAGACCATTGATTCATTTCTTATGACTTGCGTAAAACGTTACAAACGTTATTTTAAAGTGTCTATAATACTTGCGCCCCCGGTGACATAGGGTGAGCGAAAACCGACAAAGCGTATTTAGTGAAAATTAGCAAATTTTTGTTTCAAAGATACTAACAATGGTTGATCAGTGAACATTATCGTAAGCCCATTGATTCGCGCATTTTTTGGTTTAGTAAAGGGGCATAATTGCATGATCAGGCAGGATATTTTTACCGAACTGCTTCTGTCCCTTGGGTTCACAAAAAACAAGACCATTTATACCAAGCTCATCGGTACAACGGCATTGAGTGTTAACTTATCCAATCAGTTAATTCATTATCCCGAATCCGACGGTTTGGTCGTCAATGAACACCAGACCTGCAACTTCTCGGCAAATGAAAACTTTGTCGTGTTCGAATGTGTTCACCGCCTGTTGGAAAAGGGTTACAAGCCGGAACACATCGAACTGGAACCGAAATGGAAGCTGGGGCACGGAGCCAGCGGGGGACGGGCCGATATTCTGGTCAAGGATAATTTCGGCAAGCCGCTGCTGATCATCGAGTGTAAGACCGCCGGTACAGAGTTCAAAAAGGCCTGGAACAAAACCCAGCAGGACGGCGACCAGCTATTCAGTTACGCCCAGCAGATCAGCGAGACCCAGTTTCTTTGCCTCTACGCCTCGGATTTTGAAAACGCCGAGCTGAGCTACCAGAGCCATATCATCGCCCACCGTGACAATGATCAGTATCTACTCGCGAATCCGCTACTCAAAACCTTCCGCAGCGTCACCGACGTCAAGGAGCGCTTCGCGGTCTGGCGCGACACCTACAAGCTCGACTTCACCACCAAGGGGATTTTCGAGGACAACATCCAGCCATATCAGATCGGCAAGGACAAGTACTCCCTGGCCGACCTGCACGCTATTTCCGCCTCGGATCAGCAGAAGAAATACCATGAGTTCGCCACCATCCTGCGCCAGCACAACGTGTCCGGCCGGGAAAACGCCTTCGACAAGCTGGTGAACCTCTTTCTCTGCAAACTGGTTGATGAGATCGAGAACCCCGACGACCTCAAGTTTTACTGGAAAGGCGTGGCCTACGACAGCCATTTCGACCTTATGGACCGCCTGCAGCAGCTCTACCAGTCGGGCATGGACAAGTTCCTCGGCGAGGACATCACCTACATCAACCAGAACGACGTGAACAACGCCCTGCGTTTCATCCGTCAGAACCCGGACGCCACCCAGCGTGCGGTATGGAATCTGTTCATTCAGCAGAAATTTTTCACCAATAACGACTTCTCCTTTATCGACGTCCACAATGAGCGGCTCTTTTACCAGAACGCCGACGTGCTTCTGAAAATTCTGCAGATGTGGCAGGACATCCGCCTGACCAACCCCAATGGCCACAACCAGTTTCTCGGAGACATGTTCGAGGGCTTCCTCGACCAGGGCGTCAAGCAGAGCGAGGGGCAATTCTTCACACCCATGCCCATCTGCCGTTTCATCCTGATGAGTTTGCCGCTGGAAAACCTGGTGCGCGACAATCCCACGCCGCCCATGGCCATCGACTACGCATGCGGTGCGGGTCACTTCCTCACCGAACTGGCCTTGCAGCTTCAGCCCCTTCTCGAACAACACAAACCCCAGGCCAACCCGGCCGAGTATCACAAATCAATGGTCGGCATCGAAAAGGAGTACCGGCTCTCCAAGGTCGCCAAGGTCTCCGCCTTCATGTACGGCCAGCAGGGCATCCAAGTCTGCTACGGCGACGGCCTGGTGAACAGCCACGATGCCTTTCCCGACATCCGCGACGGCCATTTCGACCTGCTCGTCGCCAATCCGCCCTACAGCGTGCGCGGCTTCCTCGAAACCCTGCCCGAGGAGGAGCGCAAGGCCTATTCGCTAACCGACACCATCAACGACGCCGAGACGGCCAACAGCATCGAAACCTTCTTTGTCGAGCGGGCGAAACAGTTACTGAAAAGCGGCGGCGTAGCGGCCATCATCCTGCCCTCGTCGATCCTCTCCAACGGCGGATCCACCTACATCCGTGCCCGCGAAATCCTGTTGCAGTATTTCGATATTGTCGCCATCGCCGAATTCGGCAGCGGCACCTTTGGCAAGACCGGCACCAACACCGTCACCCTGTTCCTGCGCCGCAAGCCGACCCAGCCGGACACCGCCGAGCACTACCGCGAACGGGTGGAGGAGTGGTTCAAGGGCTGCGCCACCAGCAAGCGCAAGCAGGCGATCTACAAGGACGGCCACCTGATCGAGCAGTATTGCGCCCATATCAACGTGCCGCTGGCCGACTACCAGAGTCTCTTGCGCGGCGAGGCGGAGGGAAGCTGGAAGCAGCAGGAGCATTTTCAGCCCTATCACGACAAGTTCGACAAAAGCACCGAACTGGTCAACCTGCGCAAGCAGAAGAAATTCAAGGCCCTGAGCAAGGCCGAACAGACGACCGAAATCGCCAAGCGCTACCTGGCCTATGTGCAAGGCATCGAACGCGACAAGCTCTATCACTTCTGCCTCGCCTCGGATCAAGCCAACCCGGTGCTGATCATCCGCAGCCCCTCGGGCACCAAGGAGATCAAGCAGTTCCTCGGCTATGAATGGTCCAGCGCCAAGGGAGACGAAGGAATCAAGCTGATAGAGGACGCCACCGGCAAGCACATCACCACCCTGTACGACGGCCCGGACCACGCCAACCCGATGCGCTTTACCCGTGTCAATCCGGCCAAGCTCAGCAGCCACATTGCCGCGAATTTCGATGGGATGCTTGGGACGATTCCGAGTGAGTTGAGCGAAGTTGCCAACCCGACGCGATTGGTGGATATGCTGGGTTTTTCGCAGGTCGTTTTTGAAAAGCAGCTTTCGCTTATGGTTGACAAAAAAACAAGCATTGCGACCAGTAAATGGCCTATGGCCAAGCTGGCCTCCATTGCCAGTATTGTGAATGGTGGAACACCAGACACCAAGAATGCAACGTTTTGGGAGAATGGCGATATTTGCTGGGCAACACTAGTCGATACCAAAAAAAAATATCTACGTGACACTCAAAGAAAAATCACGAAAGAAGGTCTGAAGGCGACAAATCTCCTGCCCATCAACACCGTGATTTTTTCTAGCAGAGCGACTATTGGGGAGGTTTGTATAAATCTTGTCCCAACAGCAACAAACCAAGGGTACAAAAATTTTATATGCGATCCCTCCAAGCTTCACTATGAATATCTATATCACCTCCTGGTCTATTTACGCCCGATCTTGGTGGAACTGGTTCCATCCGGCTCTAAGTACAAAGAAATAAACTCAAAAACAATTGCGAGTTTTGAAATTCCTCTCCCCGATCTGAGCATGCAGAAGCAGATCAGCAAAGAGGCCAACCAGATAGACGAGGAAAGCGAAAAGAATGAATTAGTAATTGCCGATTCGACCAACGCTATCCTTTCTTTGATTAATGACATCTTTGCTTCCAAAGCCCCGCGCATCGAAATCGCCAAGCTGAGCACCAACATCCAATACGGCCTGAATGAAAAGATGAATGAGTCCGGTATCGGATACAAGATCTTCCGCATGAACGAGATCATTCAGGGGCGGATGGTGGACAACGGCGCGATGAAGTGCGCCGACATCAGCGCCGAGGAGTTTGCCAAGTACCGGCTCAACAAGGGCGACCTGCTTTACATCCGGTCCAACGGAAGCCTCGAACACATTGGTAAGGTCGGACTGTTCGACCTCGAAGGAGATTACTGTTACGCCTCGTATCTGGTAAGATTTGTTCCTGACTCGTCCAAGGCGTTGCCGCAGTACTTGGCTTGCATCATGAACTCGCCGACCTTCCGCAAGGGAATGGTCAGTTTGGCAGTGAAGTCAGGAGGCACCAACAACATCAACGCCACTAAAATGGGAAACATAAAGGTGCCGGTACCTTCCCTTGCCGAGCAGAAGAAATTCGTCGCCAAGGTCGCGGCTCTGGAAAAACAGATCGCCGAGGCCCAATCCATCATCGATGCCGCACCCGCCCGAAAAAAGGCGGTAATGAAAAAGTACCTATGAGGGCGGCATGAGCGAGCAACGGAACGGCAAAT
>JAWLHD010000226.1:0-6803 GCA_041690555.1 Anaerohalosphaeraceae bacterium | reverse complement strand
AGTCCCTTCGAATGCGCTTTCCCACTGGCGGTCTTGTATCCTGCTGGTCCGGTCAAATGTCAGCCTCCCTTGCGAAAACTCCACATTGCTGATGGTGTGCTCGCCCATACCGCTCTGCCAGGACCCCGTCAGCTTTCCGTCGGAGGCTGCTATCATGAGCGTGGAGGTGTATTCTCTCTGGCCGGCCTTTGTCGTAATCTGCCACGTTCCCGCCGCTTGCGGCGCCCGACCGATCCGAGCGCCCCGCGTCTTAAGTTCGCCCGCATCGCTGGTTATAGTGCCCTCTATGACCCCCGCCTTCATGGAACCCGCGAAACTGGCCGTAAAATCGGTATCGCCGAATCGCCCCAACTGTGTAAACGTCAACGAATTGCCGCTCTGCTTGATGTCTCTTAGCTGCCAGACGCCCCAATAGCTGATCCATTCGCCGTTCAGTTGACCGTCTCTGCCGCCCCAAAGCGACAGAATCGACACGATCTTCTGACCGTTCAGATCGCTTTCCATGCGAAAATCGCCCGTAATCGCCCTCTGCTGGGGTTGTGCATGGACAAGACAGACTGCAAGCAGACAAACCACTGTAAGGGAAAACGCGAAACTCTTCATACGAAACCCTCCTGACTGGAGCGTGTTTTCTTGACCCCGTCCTATACACACAAACAGACTCGGCCGCGGGGTCGCTTTGCCGTAAGTCCCTGCATCTAACCCACTTAGGGGCCACTAACTAATATCCTGAGATCGCTCCTCCTACATTAAACAAAATCCCCCGCAAAAATCAAGCATCCCAACGACGACGGCACATCCTTACATGCAGAAAAGATGTACTGCTTGTGGGTCAGCATTCGTGGACGACTTTTAGGCCGAGTATGTGGGCCAGGTGACGAATGGTCTTGGTGTGGTCTCCGTAGTAGGCCACCCGGTGGAGGCTGGCGTAGTAGTCTTTGGCGCTGGCCCCCAAAACGCCGCCGCCCCAGTTTTCCAGCAGGTTCTCGGCGTCGTTCACTTCCGCCACGAGTTCTGTGCGGCAGCCTCGTTCTTCACCCTTAGGCACCTTGGGCACGTCGACGATCGTGCCGGTGAAGACCAGCAGCGTGTCGAGATGGACGAGCTTGGTGAAGGTCAGCTTCTGGCCGATCTTGTAGTGGACCTCGGTCACCGCGCCGCCGCGGACCTCGGCATGACGCCGGAGCAGGTAGGGAGCGCGCGGGCTGCCCGGGCCTTCCATGCGGAGCGGGGCCGAGCAGTGGGACAGATGAAAGGCGTTCTTCGAGGTGTCGACGCCCCCCGCGTTGCCTAAGAAGCCCGCGCGGTTGAGTGCATGCTGAAAGATAAGCATCGTCAGGAGGCAGTCCATGTCGCCGTCGCAGGCCGCCGGGATGCCCCGGTCGTTCAGGCGCGAGAAGCCCAGGCACGGAAAGCCGCGGGACAGCCAGCCCATGCACGTGCCGACGCAGAGCCCGGCGATGCGGTTCTCGGCAATGAGCCGGTCCAGCGTCAGCGCGGCGCGGGCGGCCTTGAGTACGTCTTCTTCGTTCGGCTCGATCATTCCTTTGGCCTCGTCGAGCCATTCGTCGGCGTTCGCCTTGGCCGTCTTTTCGTCGACCTGCGACATCACCTCGTCGTAGCGGCCGTCGGGAATGGCCACCATTTCGACGCCGAGCCGCTGCTTGACCTGATCGGGGTTGCAGCAGGCCGGCGTGCCCTTCAGCGGCGGCGAGACGAGCACGCGGCTCTGCCGCAGAAGCGGATCTACCCTCAGCAATGACGCGGCACGTTCGAGATCGTCGTAGTCGGTGGTGTTGTAGAGCGTGACGCGGTGGCCTTCGCTTCGCCACGGCGCGACGAGGCACCAGTCGTGCCCGCTGATGATCGGCATGCAGAAGACGGCGGCGGCTCGGCCCTGCTTGAAGACGGTCGGCAGGACGGCGTCGTCCCGGTTGAAGTTGCTCAAGCCGAAGATGTCCGCCGGAATCGCCAGCACGGGCGCCCCAGGCCCGGCTTCGGCGAGAAGCCCGGCCGTCTGCTCGGCGTTCGTCGCGCGCCCGATGACGAATTCAACGTTGCCGAGGTTCTTCTCTGCCATAGACAGGCGGTTGACGATGGGCGCCAGTTCCGGTTCGGAAAGCCCCCAGCTTCGCCCCCCCGGCTCACCGGCAATGATCACGCATATCTTCACCTTCTCATTCGCCGCGCCGGCCGAAATGCCCGCCGCCGCCGGAAGGTGCCCAGTCGCCATGGCAAGGCCCGCAATGGCACCGGCCCCGATGAATTCGCGTCGATTGCAGTGGGTACACATCGTTCTTCCTCCTTCTGAGGTCTTGATACCTGATTGATTACCCAATTAATGGGTATTACCCATTTGCGCTGTATTATACGAGACCGCGCGAGCTTGGGCAACGCCTCCTCAATGGGAAATCCCAGATGTGAGATTCCAAATCGGTCACCGTGCCGGCGTATGGATTGCCGAACGGCGAATATGTGTAGATGTTCCGGGCGGCCACATCCTCAGCGGCCTCGTCGAAGTCAACCGCGAGGCGGACGCCGCCCAGGACGGTCGTGCACGTAGTAGTACGTCTCGTCCTCCACTTGCGGATCATCCTGCCGCACGTAGAGGTTCAGTCCATCTATGTAGCTTAATGGATCATGTTGCATGAACCGGCCGAGGTGCGGGCTGTAGTCCCTGTGCCTATAATGCATCCTCATCAAATCGCCGCCATCGAGCACATCCAGCCGTCGGCCGGTGAAGGTGTAGGGACTTCGCGGATTGTACGATTCATCCATGACATGCACCGTGCCGTAAGCGTCGTATTCGCAGCGTTCGACCACGCCGCCGCCGTCGTCTAACAGGACGGCCGTGGAGTACAGGTGGTCGTGCCCGTAGTAGTAATCCTTGCCGTCGATCTGGCGGTGCATGACCAGCGCCTCGTCGATGTAGTTGCCGTAGACAAAATACCGCAACTGCACCGCCTGCGGGCCTGCGGCGTCATACTCGGCCAGACACTGCCAGTCGGCGTTGTAGTAGTAGAGCGTCGTGGTCGAGGCGGCCGAATCGATCACGCAAATCCGCCGGCCCAGGGCATCGCAGGCGTACTCGGCCACATCGTTGCTCAACGAATCCTTGATCTTCACCACGCGGTTCTCATACTTATAGAACACATTACTAACGGTGCGCTCGGGGTGTGAAAAAAGTACCGTACACCTTTAATTTACCCATCAAAAAAGGCTCGCGCCCTTTACTTCACCTAAACACCTTTCTTGTCCTTGACGGATTCCGCAAAGAATTTCCTTACGGTTGGGTTCTCAGCCTTTATCCGGGCAAAATCGCGTTGGGTTATATCAGTATCGACCTGTGTCACCACGATTTCGCGATGTCTCACATCTATCAGGAATAGTCGGCCCACCTTCAAGTCAAAGCTTTCTTGACGGATCGTTATTTTGCCATCATCTCCAAATGATTCCCAACAGTCCCACGTGACTTCGTTTTGATTGGCTTGTTCCACAACTGTGCCCGTCCAGTGGCCTGATGTCGAATGCACGCCACTTCCAATACGTTTTGGGAAAGCTTGTGGACTGTTAATCCACACCGCAAAAACAGTATGCTGTTCATCCGCTACGCCTGCCCAAAGGCAAGAGTCGGAATCAGCAAACGTCGAATACTGAACAGAATGGGGCACTTCTTTGTGGCATCCGGCAAGTAGCAGCACAAGCATACACCCACATATACAATAAACGCGCATTATACTCCTTTCTAATTGCCGATAATACCAGGAACATTTCCAACGGGCGGGTTTGGAGGGATGACACTATGCGGCGGTGCCTCTCCTACTGGCGTGGGCCACGGGACAGCATTTCCACCCACCCAAAACAGTTCGTCATCGCCAAATGTCGTTGCCCCCTCGACAATGCCAACATCCATTTTACCATCGCATGCGCGCGCGAACTTGCCCCTGACGACGAATCCTCCCCCGAACTCGTTGCCTGCGTTAGCTCCCGCAAAGGCGCCTATTAACTGCCCAAGCACAGCACCCACGGGCCCGAAAAGGACTTCGCCGGCAACACCGCCCCCAATCCATCCCACAATTCCCGGCCAAGCCTTGCTACCTTCCAGCGCGGCACCTCTGTATTCTATCAGAAGTATGAGTTTGGGCGGCACACCCCAATAGAAGGTGCTTGCACGAACTTCGGAGTGAACATTATCGATGGTTCCATAAGGCCAGCCCATTGAGTCCACTTGCCCGTCGTATTTCGGAAAGCTGCCGCCGGGCTCATAGCCGCTCAGAACGGTTGGCACGTATCCACCATTAGCTGTTGTGGCACAGGCAACCATGATTTGGACCCAGTACTCAGCCAAATGATCCGAGCCATTGAAGAAGTCGCGCTCATACAGATCGAAGGACCACATGCCAGCGTATATATCTCCAACCTCAGAAAGCAACCCCAGAGGATCAACGAAGATCACCGGACAACTCCTTGCCAGCGAATAGAGGTTAGAGTCATCAACATAGCCCAAAGGATCATGCTGCAAGAATCTCCCCGCGTACAAATCATAGTCTCTAAAACGGTATTGCATTCTGAGAAGGTTGCCGGTGTCGAGCACGTCCAGCCGTCGGCCGGTAAACGTGTAGGGATTGCCGTAGGCGCTCACGCTTCGCGGATTGTACGATGCGTCCATGATGTGAACCGTGCCGTAGGCGTCGTATTCGCAGCGTTCGACTACACTGCCGGTGTCATCGAGCAGGACGCCCGTGGAGTACAGGTGGTCGTGGCCGTAGAAGTAATCCTTGCCGTCGCTCTGGCGGTGCATGACCAGCGGCTCGTCGATGTAATTGCCATAAACGTAATACGCCTGCAACGCGCCTGCGCCACTGTATTCCGCAAGGCATTGCCACTCAGGATTGTAATAATAGAGGGTCGTCTCCGAAGCAACGGAATTGATCACCCTGATCCGGCGGCCGAGGGCATCGTAGGCCACCTCCGCGACATCATCCCAGCCGCCCAAACCGTCGGGCTTTTCGATCTTGACGACTCGATTCTCGTAATCGTAGAAGTATTTGTAGCCATCCTTGTCCACGGTCAGATTGCCCGCGTCATCATGCGAAATCGAATTGCCCCCGATGGCCGTATACCGGTTGGTGAGCGACTCGACAGTGAAGCTGACTGTGTTGTCGCTTAAGGTCTGGCTGCCTGTTCTGTTGCCGAGGCCGTCCATCACAAAAGAATCCTCACGGTCCGGTGTGCTATATTGAGGAGGCTGTTTACGTTAGTACGCAAAGGAAGCATTCGCTCAGATGTCCCCTGCTGAAATCTGCTGATTCTTCTCCGACATGGCTTCACATAGACCGTGTTCAATTACTTTTTTGCGCCCTTGCCTGAACCATTTTACTGCCGTTGTGAGATAAACACTTCTTCAACAATTCGCTTGTGTTCCTGCTTAAATGCATCTTGTGCAATGCCATCATCCGAAGTAAAGAGATGTCCCTTCTTCTTACCTCGCAAGCTCCCATAGTAGGCAATCAACATGCGCTCTTCGGTTCCATCTTCATAAAGCACAATCAAGAGATTACCGCCTCTATGGTACGCGCCAAGTTCTACTGAGTACTGTGACGATTTGACATACCTACAGAACACATCGGTGTTAAAATCCGCTTCCTTGTACGTTTTTTTGAGGTCATCAACGGATTGTGTGTATGCCTCCGAGTGTCTCGATGGATCGACAGCAAAAACGGCTACATGCTTTATTTCTTCCAGCTTAACAATGCTGGAACCCGGTTGCTTACGTGCACAACCGCCCGCGCAGACAACCAAAAGGACGCCCGTTTCGCAGATCACCTGCTGTGTTATCGTTCCTGCTCGCATTCTCATTCCCATTCCCAGGCCCATTCGCCATAGTCGGTGTTATCTAGCACGAGGACTTTTTCCAAGCAACACTGGTCAACCACAACATCAGCGAAACGTCTGCAGTCCCCCGCGAAAAGTGTACTTTCGTGTATCAAAATACTTGTGCCCAACATGCCCGCCCATATGCCATGCGTCTTGGTTCGGAAATGTTTCAAGCATGATGTAACATCTTCACACTCTTGGATACATTTGCACGACGTCCCCGCTTTCCGCCCGTAAAGCATTGCGCCGCTCAGTTTCCTTCTTGTTACCCACATCATTTCATAATCGGTATCATCCACATGGGGATCGGGGGACTTTACTTCGCCTTCAGTACCAAGATACCAGTCAATTAAACCTGCTTCATCATCTTTTGGCCACCACCCGAAGGAGGGGCCGCCTCCTTCAATCCACCTATGGCCCATTTGGCCTTCATCGAAATTGACATTTTGTTGCTTCACCACTACGCCGCACCACAAACCATAAGGGTCTACGACTGAAGCGGGATTACTAACTGCCAGTTGATGCAAGCCGAGCCCATCCCCGTATTGTGCGTGCATCCCAAAGGTATTGACCACCCCTCCCGCAGGATTAATCCCTTTTGGATCATGCTGCACGAACCTCCCCGCATACGCATCATAATCCCTGTGCCGGTAATGCATTCGGAGGAGGTTGCCGCCATCGAGTACATCCAGCCGCCGGCCGGTGAAGGTGTAGGGGTTGCCGTAGGCGCTAACGCTTCGCGGATTGTATGCGGCGTCCATGATGTGCACAGTGCCGTAGGCGTCGTATTCGCAGCGTTCGACCACGCTGCCGCCGTCGTCAAGCAGGACGGCCGTGGAGTACAGGTGGTCGTGGCCGTAGAAGTAATCCTTGCCGTCGCTCTGGCGGTGCATGACCAGCGGCTCGTCGATGTAGTTGCCGTAGAC
>JAWLHD010000225.1:5200-6806 GCA_041690555.1 Anaerohalosphaeraceae bacterium | reverse complement strand
GTATAAGAAAATCGTAATCGTCGGCGATCCTGCGAGTCCATCCACAGTTTGCTCGTGCATCTGCCTCCATGCGTTTCTCCTGTGCTTTTCGCGGTTCAGTCCTCCGGATATTCTTCGGGAAAGTCCTCCGGGTATTCTTCTTTCTCCGGCTCTTCAGCCTCAGTGACGTTCTGGGGTTCGTTAGTATGCTGTTCCTCCTCGGGGTGCTCTTCGGGGCGGCCTGCGACCTGCCTGTAGGCGCGTGTCGTCGAAAGCGACTGGTGTCCGAGAAGTTCGCGGACTGTGTGAATGTCGGAGCCGCTTCGCAGCATGTTAACGGCGAAGCTGTGCCGAAGGGTCCGCGGGCTGATGGCGGGGTCGAGTCCGGCCTTGATGAGATACTTGTCCATTTTGCGGCGGACACTTCGCGAACTGAGGCGCTCGCCGTTCTTGTTGACGAAGAGAATGCGGTTGGCGAATGCCGGATCGGTCTGCGCCCGCTTGTTGCGGAGTGTGATGTACTTCTGAAGGGCCTGGATGCCAGAGGACCATATGGGGACGACACGTTCTTTTCGGCCGGGAGTCTTGACGTGGACTGCATCACTGAGGAAGTCGATATCGTCCATGTCGAGAGCGACGAGCTCGCTTATGCGCAGGCCCGTGCAATACAGCATCTCGAGGATAGCCCTGTCACGGGCGCCAAGAAGCGTACTGGTGTTGGGCATGTCCAGAAGTCGCTGGATCTGTTCCTGGTCAAGGACCCGCGGCAGTTCTCTGTACTTCTTGGGAAGCTTGGTGGTAGCGGCGGGATTGTCCTCAATACGTTTTCGGTTTAGCAGGTACTTGTAGAAAGTCCTTATGGTAGAAAGCCTGCGGATTTTTGTCGACTGGCTGTAACCGTGCTCATTCAAATAGGCCATGAAGCTCTCGATGGCCTCGGTGTCCGTCTCCAGCAGCAGCCGCGTTGTTGTTGTTTTTGTTTCGGTGGAAACGGCGGCGCCTGCCGCCTTGAAATAAGCCGGTTGCCCCGCTTCCGCCGCCTCTCCGGAAGACCTTGCCGCCAGGTAATCCGCAAAGTGCTCCAAGTCCAGAGCGTAGCTGCGGATGGTGTTTTCGCTGAAGCGTTTGACGTCTCGCAGGTATTCCAGAAACTCCTGAATCAGTTCACTTCTCATCTTATGTGTACCATGTCTGAACCCGAATACATCTCAACAGAACGCCCGTGCAAAAGTAACGTGCGCCGGCTTTCCCGCCTCCGTGCGTATCTGCAGACGCCCCCAACGGTCGGCTAACCATGGCTCCCGAACGGGTTTGTGTCCATTCTTGCCCGTTCGGGACGGCTTACATGCTTCAAGACAAGACCAAGCATTCACCAGTTCATGCAATAGAAGCTATGTTGCCCGGAAATCCCTTTCCGGAATTACACCCCACATTGTGATTTGCAATAAACCACGTCTGAAATCAGTATCGGACGTTTATTTTGAAAAGTTAACGGGTATTTACCTTTAGACAAAGTTCAAATTGTCCATGCCAAGATAGGTGGATTTCCCATAGGTTCTGCAGCAGCACGAATCTTCTGATCGGCGGCGGCAGCTTCATTTTCAGCATTGAGGCCGGTGCTTTATTG
>JAWLHD010000225.1:0-5190 GCA_041690555.1 Anaerohalosphaeraceae bacterium | reverse complement strand
TTATTGTATCCCTGATCGTGCGTCTTTGCTTGACAATCGACCCCTGATCGTGATATACTGGCTTGCTGAAACGGTACCCGTTCGTCTTGCGATGCACGGCTTGCAAGACAGATTTACGTCATAGTGAGTGCTATGTCTGCGGGGCAGAACAGGGGGCAATGAGGTCTCTGGTTGTCAAGTTGCCGTATGAGCTTCGGTATCGAATAACGGAGGATATGAACGTTGTCCGCACTGCACAGAACGATCTGCCTGTCTTTTTTTCTGCTGATTATGCCTTTGGCCGTATTTGGTCAATGTCCGGGTGCAGACCTGGACGGGGATTGCCGCGTCTGTTTCAAAGATCTGCTGCTTGTTGCCGATCACTGGCTGGAGCATCGTGATTATGCGAATTCGGGTCTGGTCGGCTGGTGGAACCTGGACGAGGGCGCGGGAATTTTTGCGGCGGATCGTTCGGGCAACGGCCGGAGCGGGGTGCTCGTGAAGATGGACGCCGCCGGCTGGGTTGCGGGGAGGTTTGGCGGCGGGCTGCAATTCGATGGCGTCGATGATTACGTGCGTATTGCCGGCTACAGGGGAATCGCCGGTACGAATCCCCGCACGATTGCGGCGTGGATCAAGACGACGGAATTCGGGGAGGTAGTCACCTGGGGCACTGCGGATGCGGCGAGCGAGAGGTGGATTATCCGCATCAACGAAGAAGGATGCGTGCGGGTTGAAGTCGGGGCCGGGTACGTGGTCGGCTCGACGCGAGTCAACAATGGCAAATGGCGCCACATTGCGGTGAAGTGCGACGGGACGACGACGGACAACGTGGGTATATATGTGGACGGCGCGGCCGATGCGATAAGCTCTTACAGTTCTCAATTCGTGAATACGGGTGACACCGATGAGGTCAGGATTGGGGTGCACCTGGGCACGTCTCGCTTCTTCAAAGGGGTGATTGACGAAGTCCGGATTTATGACCGCGTGCTGAGTGATGAGGAAATCGCACACCTGGGGCTGCCGGGGGCGGATATTGACGGGGACGGCGCGGTGACCATGGCGGATCTGGCGGTCCTTTCGGGCGACTGGCTCAGAGAGGGATCGGCACAGGTTGTGATCAATGAGATACACTATGACCCCGACGTCAAGACCGAGTTGGTGGAGTTCGTGGAGCTTTATAATGCCGGTGATGCGGTGGCCGACCTGTCGGGATGGTATTTCTCCAGCGGCATTGATATGCAGTTCGAGGATGGGGTTCTGCTTGCACCCGGCGGATATCTGGTGATAACGCAGGACATGCAAGCCTTCGCCAAGAAGTTCGGGTTCAGTGCGCGGGGTGTGTTCAGCGGCAAGCTGAACAACAGCGGCGAGACCATTCGTCTGCGCGACGCCAAAGGGAACGTTGTCGACGAGGTGGATTACAAGCTGGGATTTCCCTGGCCGACCGTGGGGGACGCAATGCCCGCAAATCAGCCGGGTACGGGGCACTCCATCCAACTGATCAATCCGAATCTGGACAATGACCTGGGAGGCAGTTGGCGAAGCGGACCGCCGACGCCCGGCAGACGAAACAGCGTCTGGGCCGCCAACGGCGCGCCGCAGATGAGACAGGTGAAGCATTCGCCCAAGGCGCCTCGCGGCAATGAGCCGGTTACGATTACGGTCAAAGTTACGGATCCTGAGGGCGTCAAGGCGGTGAATCTCAGCTATCAGATTGTCGATCCGGGCAACTACATCAAGCTGACCGACTCACGGTATTCGACCACGTGGACGACCGTCCCGATGCGCGACGACGGAATGAATGGCGACGCTGCGGCGGGCGACGACACATACACCGTGGTGATGCCGGCGTCGATGCAGCTTCACAGGCGGCTTGTACGCTACCGAATAACCGCTGAGGACAATACGGGTCTTTCGATAACCGGCCCTTATGCAGATGACGTGTGCCCGAATTTCGCGTATTTCGTTTATAACGGCGTGCCCTCGTGGTCCGGGGCGATAGAGCCGGGCAGCGGCGACGCCGGCAGGAGACGCGTGGTTGCTTATGGTCCGGAGGTGATGCAGTCATTGCCGGTTTATCACCTGATCAGTTCGCGGTCGGAGGTGGAGGCGTCGACGTGGGGCGGCTACATGGGAAGCGACTATTTGTGGTGGGGTACGCTGGTCTACGACGGCGATGTTTACGACCATGTTCGGCATCGCGCCCGGGGCGGTGTTTGGCGGTACGCGATGGGCAAGAACATGTGGAAGTTCGATTTCAATCGTGGGCGTAATATTCAGGCCAGGGACGACTACGGCAACAAGTACGATACTTTGTGGCGCAAACTAAATTTCTCCGCGTGCATTCAGCAGGGCAATTACTGGCACCGCGGGGAACAGGGGATGTTTGAGGCGGTGGGGTTCAGGCTGTTCAACATGATGGGCGTGGCTGCGCCTAAGACGCATTGGGTTCATTTTCGTGTTATTGACGAGGCGAACGAGTTCGGTCCTACGCAGTATGACGGCGATTTCTGGGGGCTTTACCTGGCGATTGAGCAGATGGACGGGCGGTTCCTGGACGAACATGGTTTGCCGGACGGCAACCTGTACAAGATCGAAGCGCATCTTCCAGACGGCAATGAGAAGAACAACCAGGGTCCGACGGCGGTGGCGGATATGTCTGATTTTTACGCGTTCAAGTCCGGCTATTATTACGATCCGAATCCTACGGAGGCCTGGTGGCGCGAGAACGTGAACCTGGACTGTTATTACGGCTATCGCTGCGTGGTGGAGGGTATTCATCACGGAGACATCGGCTACGGCAAGAACTACTTCTTTTACTTGAATCCTGAGACGAGCCTGTGGTCGCAGTTGCCGTGGGACCTTGATTTGACATGGGCCAACAGCATGTACGGCAACGGGGAGGATCCTTTCAAGAATGAAGGGGCGATCTTCAGCAACACCAGTCTGCGCCGGGAGTATGACAACCGTTTGCGCGAGTTTCACGATCTGCTGTTTAACCCGGATCAGATGAACCAGTTGATCGACGAGTATGCGGCGATAATCAAAGATCCGTCGGGGGGGCCGTCTTTTGTGGATGCGGATCGCGCTATGTGGGACTATAACCCGATCATGAATACGCGAACCCATTCCGACAAGGGGGGAACCGGGCGGTTTTACCAGCAGGCGGCGACCAAGGATTTTCCGGGCATGGCTCAGATCATGAAGAACTACGTGACGGGGTACCGCAGCTTTAATTCGTACTGGGACGATCCGGCGATACCTCACAAGCCGCAAGTGGCATATATCGGTGAGCAGGGCTATCCCGTTAATGATCTGCGGTTCAGGACGAGCAGTTTCAGTGATCCGCAGGGGGCGCACACTTTTGCGGGCATGAAGTGGCGGATAGCGGAGGTCGCGCCTTTCAGCACCGCCAGCGGTCCATCGGACGCGGTTACGCTGATATCGCCGGGATCGACGTGGCGATATTTTAAGGGCACGGAGGAGCCTTCGACGGTTCAGGGTCAGTGGCGGCAGATCGGTTTCAACGACAATCCCGCGACGACGGCGTGGCGGCAGGGGGCGGCGCCTGTGGGTTACGATTCGTCGCTGCCGATGGGGACATATCTTTCGGATATGAACGGAAACTACACGACGATCTACCTGCGGAAGGAATTCGAGGTTGCTGATCCTGCACAGATCGGATCGCTGAAGCTCTCGGTCAAATATGACGACGGATTTAACCTTTGGATTAATGGCTATCGAGTGGCATATGACGGGGTGCCGGGCGAAGACGTTGCTTACAACGCCCAGTTGAGCAGCTACGGGATATCTGCGAGGGAGAACAATAACTTCATTGATTTTGCAGTGCCGGATCCGAGTTTGTACCTGGTCAGCGGCACGAATGTGGCGGCGGTGCAGGTTGTCAATGTGCTGCGAAGCGGCAGCAGTGATTGTTTTGTCGATGTTTCGCTTGGGGCTGAGCCATCGTCGGGAGAGGACCCGCCGGTTATCCCACCGAATTACTACCGGCGGCCGGGCAAATACGAGATCGACGCGCTATGGGAAAGCGGCGAGTTGGCGACATTCGACGATAACGTGAGGATCCCGGTGGATGTAGTCAGGCCGGGGCGGACTTATCGTGTACGGGTTCGGATGAAGGACGACACCAATCGCTGGAGCCACTGGTCCGACCCGGTTCAATTCATTGCAGGAGAAGCGCTGGGCGTGGGCATTCTTCAGGACCTTCGGATAACGGAGGTGATGTATCATCCCGCCGAGGGTCCGGGCGGATATGACAAGAATGACTACGAGTTTGTTGAACTGAAGAACATCGGCGATGACCCGCAGCCGCTTGACCTGTCGAGCGTTTCTTTTACAGCGGGGATTACTTTCGATTTCGGTATCGGTGCGGTGCAGACACTTGGTCCGGGCGAATTCGTGCTGGTGGTGAAGAACAAGGCGGCTTTCGAGAGCCGCTACGGTACCGGTCTGTCTGATCGGATCGCCGGCGAGTACCCGAACAGGCTGGCCAATGACGGGGAGAGGGTAAGGCTGGAGGACAAGTGGAACGGCGTGATTGCCGAATTTGTATACAGTGATGCGCGTGGATGGCCTTTGTCGGCAGACGGTGCGGGGCACTCTTTAGTGCCGCTGGAATCGGCGCTGCAGGGCCAGCCGAATGGATCCGGCAATTACGGCGGCAACTGGCGGGCCAGCACATTCATCCACGGTTCACCGGGTGCGGACGATCCCGATTGGCCCGCGGGAGTGGTGATCAACGAAGTTATGGCGCATACTGATTACTTTGACCCCGACCGGCCGGAGTACGATTCGAATGACTGGATCGAGTTGTATAATATGAGCGGTTCGGAGATCGAATTGGATGGCAACTGGTACTTGAGCGACAGCATCGGTGATTTGAAGAAATGGGCACTTCCCAGCGTGAGTCTTCCTGCTTACGGACATATCAGCTTCGATGAAATCAGCGACTTCCATAATCCAATTACGACGGGTTTCGGTCTGAACAAGGCCGGTGAATATGTATTCCTGTCGTACTTGCCGGGCGACAGCAGCGATCGCGTGGTTGATTTTGTGCAATTCAAGGGACAGGAGAACTTCGTTTCATGGGGTCGATATCCCGACGGCGGGGCGTACTGGTTTGCTTTGTCGCCGACGCGCGGGTCCGCCAACAGCGATCCGGTGCAAAGTGTGGTGATAACGGAACTG
>JAWLHD010000224.1:1379-6812 GCA_041690555.1 Anaerohalosphaeraceae bacterium | reverse complement strand
GATCGTATCGAAATGTCCTGCTTCCGTCGCCGGCGAATTCTGACTGTCGAACACGTCCGCCTTATAGCCCAGTTCCTCCGCACGCGCCTTGGCGGCATCTTTTAACACGACGAACCACGGATTGTTCAGTGTCGATATCACTACGGCGATCTTCTGCTGCCCCCGCGGCGGCGGCTCACGGCGGCCGCAGCCGACAGTCAACACCATGCCGAGCGAAACCACAACAACCCAGGCCAACGCCTTCTTTGCCATAGGTGACTCCTTTTCATCAAGAAGAATCAACAATCGTATACGGCCTAACCATATAGAATTTCTCGCATCAAGTCAATCACCTGTTGCACCCGGTTTCCCTCCAAATTCTGAAAACCGCTTGTCATATTCTTAGATCTCCGGGTATGCCAATTGCGTATTCCCCTGGGGTACATTGGCAGTGTTTGGAACAGCTGCATTGTTGAAACCAGTCCTCAATGCCCGTTCTATTCCGGCAGGCCGGAAATTCTGCGATGCACCGGTATGAGCCACTCGTAAAGTCCTACATACAGCTTGTATTTCGCTTCGTAGCGCACCATCTGCTTGGCATCGGGTTTGATCTCCGCGTCAAATGCCACACCCGCCCGCACGGCCGCCCGCAAATCCGCAAAGACCCCCGCGCCAACCGCCGCCAGCATCGCCGCCCCAAGACAAGCCGCCTCCGTCACCCGCGGCACGCGCAGCGCCACCCGGCCAATATCGGCTTTGAGCTGAAGCCACAGCCTGCTCTTTGCCCCTCCTCCGACGGCATGCAGCTGATTCACGCTGACGCCCGCAGCTTTGAGCAGATCGAGGTTCGTGCGGTATTCGAAAGTCAGACCCTCCAGAATGGCCCTGCCGATGTCCATCTGCGTAGTCGCAAAGCTCATCCCCAGAATGGCCGCCCGCGAAGTTGGGTCCGACAGCGGCGTACCCGCGCCGGAAAAATGCGGCAGCATCAGCAAGTCGCATGACCCGGACTTATCGCCAAGGATTAGGTCGTAGGGATCTTTCTCCTCCGCCCGCGCCTGCTCCACTTTATCCCTGCACAGCGTGTCCCTGAACCACCGCAGCGACAAGCCCCCGCTGTGGTTGAGCGTCATTGCAAGATAAAGCCCCGGCACAACGTGGCGGTAGATCGAGATGCCCGCCTTCTGCAACTGGCTGTCCAGCGATGGAGATGCCATGGCAACTTCGATCACCTCGGCGGTCCCGGTGCTGACCATCGCCAGACCCGGCTCGATCACTCCGCTGCCCAGCGCCGCACATGCCTGGTCGTGTCCGCCGCTGACAAGCATAACATCGTGCTTCAGCCCAAGCACTTCCTTGACCGCCGGCCGCAGCGTCGCAAGCGGCCCGCCGCCCTCCGCAATCCGCGCCAGTTTGGCGGTTTCGATCCTGCACCGCTCTAGTACGTCATCCATCCACCCGCCCGTATGAATGTCCGCCATCTGGGTTCGCGACGCCAGACATGGGCTTATAAATGTCTCACCTCCCAGCCTGCGGAGAAAGTAGTCTTCGTACAACAAGAAAGCATCCGCCGATCTCCATGTCTCCGGCTCGTGCCGTTGCAGCCATAGCAGCTTGGTGATTGGATTCATGGCGAGCGGCGGGATACCCGTGCGGCCAAACAACTCGGCGCCCCCGAACTGCTCGATGAGCCACTGGTTCTCCGCTGTCGTCCGTTTATCCATGCCGAGTATGGCGTTGCGGATCGGCATTCCATTCCGGTTCACCGGGATAATCGCCTCGCCCTGAACAGACAGCGCAAGCGCCCGTGGGTGTTCCGATCCGCCCGCCAGCACCTCCCTTAGGCAGACAAGGGCCATTTCCCACACATGTCCGGCGTCCTGTTCCGCAAGATTGGGCCGCGGCGCCAGTACCGGGTACTCTCTGTCGGCCGCCTTCAGAACCTTCAACTCGTCGTCGAAAAGTATCGCCTTGCAGCCCATAGTGCCGATGTCAAGCCCCATTACCGACATTGCTGTGTCCTCGCAAATCCGCGACCTTATATGCCGTCGATCTCGGCAAGCAGTATTTCCGTGCTTGTCGCTCCGCCCATCCACCGGTCCTGCAATCTCCTCAGTCTGAAGATAACGGAAGACTCTTCCACATCAACGTCGTCGTAGGTGATTGCACTGTCCTTCTCCACGGCGCGGACCAGTCTTGCTCCCTTTGCCAGACCGATGGGCAGCAGCCGCTCCCGCTGGGCCGTCTCAAACCGGTCGATGAGGCTGTAAAAAGTCGAACCGCCGATGCCGTCCAGCACGCCGCCAGGCCTCAAATCCTGCTTAGCCACCGCGAATACCTCCGAGGTCAGCCGGTAAAGCGGCGCCATGTTGGATCGATTCCGCAGGACCAGCATCGCGCACGTCAGCGGCACCTCGATGCTACACAGGTGAAACGGCCGGAATAATGTATAGCAAGGACCCTCGCCCATGTCCCGGTACACCAGGGCCTGCCGCAGCCGCGGGTGGTCGGTAGTAACCACGAGGAACACGCCCGGATGTATGCCCCCGATCCCGTAATCCACCACGCCAACGCGATTGAGAACGCCCCCATCCTCCTTAAGCGCGAAGACCTTGTGCAGCATGTCCCTTGTCGTCCGCGGACCGTGCATGCCCCGCACGTCCGGCACCAGTCCCGTCGCGTTCGATACCGCCGCCATCTCGATCATGGTCTTGCTGCCGTCCACGAACTCGATCAGCATGTTCGGGTTGAGACCGCGCCTCGCCGCCTCCGTCGCCCACTTCTCGTCCGTCGGCTTGGCGTGCCGGTCCAGCGGATTGTTCTTGCCCTTGCCCGCAGCTACGATCGTAAAGCCGAGCGATTCGGCAAAGTCGTACAGTTCCTTGCATGCTGCTGGTTCGTCGCCCGCGGCCAGTGCATAGAGCACTCCCTTCTGCTCCGCATATCGCCGCAGCAAAGGGCCGACGGTGATGTCCGTCTCCACGTTCATCATTGCAAGGTGGTGGCCCGCCCGCGCAGCCCTGATCGCCGCAACCGCCCCAACCTCCGGCACCCCCGTGGCCTCCAGCATAACGTCGGTATTCTGCATGTCCGTCACGACGCGGAAATCGTCCGTGTAGACCTTTTTGCCCTCCGCCACAAGTGCGTCCGCACGCGCCGCGCTCTCCGCAAATTCCGTTGACCCCTCATCCAGCGCCTCGGCATACGCCCGCCTGGCCCGCTCCGCGTCGAGGTCCGCCGTGATCACGATCTCGACCCCCTTCACTTTCGTCGTTTGTGCGATCACGTCTATGCCCATCTGCCCCGTGCCGATGAGCCCTACGCGAACCGGCCGCCCCTCCTCCTGCCGTTGTCTCAATTCCTCGTTCAGTCCTATCATTCACTGTCCTCCTGCATGTTAATTATGACCTTCAATGCCTGCCCGCCCGAGGCAATGCGGTATCCCTCATCGATCCGCGAGAGCGGCAGGCGGTGCGTGATGAGCTTGTCGACCGGCAATCCCCCGCCCGCCAGCAGTACCAGCGCCTTTTTGTGCGTCGCCGGAGGATACGAGAACGCGCCGATCACCTCGATTTCCCCGTAATGTATTCGATTGCCGTCCATGACCGTCATTGGATCCGCCTTCGGCAGGCCGCCGAACAGCAGGACCTTGCCCGCCTTTCGCACCATCTCTACCGCCTGTGTCTGCGTCCGGGCGACCGGGTTGGCGCATATCACGATGTCCGCCCCCACGCCGCCCGTGGCCTCCCTGACCGCCGCCGACGGATCGATCGCCGACGGATCGATCACGAGATCCGGACCGAAATCAATCGCCATCCGTCGCCGCAGCTCGGCGGGCTCACAAACGATCGCTATCGCACCTCGCTGTTTGGCAATCGCCACGTGCATGCAGCCGACGGGGCCCGCCCCTATTATCACAACCGTATCCCCGCCCTTTGTCCCAGCCTTCTCGTGTGTCGCCAGCACTGAGCAGCAGGGCTCGGACAAAGCCGCCGTTTCGTACGAGAGCCCCGCGGGCATGCGGTTCACTATCCCGTTATTGAGCACCTCCGCGGTAAGTGCCATCACCTGCGCGAAGCCGCCCGGGTATCCCGGCGTGATGCCCACGAACCTGATGTTGTCGCAAAGATTGTACAGTTGCCTCTTGCAGTAATAACACCCGCCGCAGCGTATGTCCGGCGCGATGGCCACCTGGTCGCCTTCTGAAAAGCCACCGCATGCTTTGCCTGCCGCAATAACCACACCGGCCGCCTCGTGGCCCGGGACCACGCCCCCTGAACCTGCCGGCGGCCCCTCCTTCCAGCGACGCAGGTCCGAACCGCAGATCCCGCACGCCTTGACCTCCAGGAGCAGTCCGTCCTCCGGCAGCGGCGGGGAAGGTACGTCCCTCACTTTAAACATCTCCGGACCTGTCAAGTATGCCGCCTTCATAATGCTCCCTTGTTGCCTGTCGTCGTTGTCCTTGATTCCTCCTGCAGCCTGATGCCAACCGCGCCGCCCGGGTGCGTATGTCCGAACTGCTCCTTGGTGTACCCCCGCATCCGCAGCAGTAGCGTGCACAGTACGTCGCAGGCCGCCGCGTTCACCAGCGAACTGCCCGTCGCGATCATTCCGTACGGATCCGCGTCCCCCGGCGCAACTACATGGAAAACCGCGTCGCTCATCAGCCCCAGAGCCGAATCCGGCCTCTCCGTGTGAGCGATGATCTTCGCCCCGCGGGCCTTCACAATCTCCGCGAACCGGTTGATCTCCGCGCTGCCGCCGCCTTTGGAAATGATGTAGACCACATCCTTTTCGCCGACCGCTCCCGCCCCTCCGTGTATTGCGTCCGCGGCGCTTATGAACAGCCCCGGACTGCCGCAGCAGGCAAGAAGATGGGCAAAACGCTGCGCCACAGCCCGGCTCGTCCCCGCCCCCGCAACGAGTATGTGCCCCCGGCATTCCAGCAGCATACTTGCCACCCGCTCCAGCCCCGACCCCAACTGTTCCTTCAGCGAAAGCACCGCCGCCGACTCCCTCTCGATCACCTGCCGGGCAATTGACCCCATTTCTTCAGCCGATAATGTGTTCATAACATCTTTCCGCTTTACTCAATTTGGATGCGCCGTTGCTGCAATTTCTCCAACAGTATGGTCCGCCGGCTGTCTATCGCGACCGCCGCAAAAATGATCGTCGCGCTGATCATCGAATGCAGGTACAGGTCCACCCTCGCCGAAACCAGCCCTGTGGAGACAAGCTGAATCATCACCGCCCCCAGCAGTACCCCCGGGAATATGCTTCCGATCCCGCCAAAAAGGCTTATGCCGCCCAGCACGGCCGCCGCAATCGCGTCGAATTCGCTGCCCCTGCCGAAGCCCGTATTCACGTTGCCAAGTTGCGCAACCGAAACAAAACCCCCCAGCGACGCAAAAGCACCGCACAGCACATACGCCGTCGCACTGATGCGGACGGTGT
>JAWLHD010000224.1:0-1369 GCA_041690555.1 Anaerohalosphaeraceae bacterium | reverse complement strand
TGTTGATGCCCGCCTTCCGCGCCGCCTCCATATTGTAGCCCACAGCATATATCTGCCGCCCCCATTGCGTGCGGTGCAGCATGATCCACGCCGCCGCCAGTATCGCCGCAAACAGTACGATGGGATACGGCACGCCCCAAAGCCTCGCAGACCCTATGCTCGTGATCGCCTCCGGATAGCTTATCGCCCGCGACTGCAACAGCATCCTGCCGAGCCCTCGCCCCGCTACCATCGTCGCCAGCGTCGCTATGAACGGGATCACACGCAATCGCGTGATGATGAGCGCGTTGGTCGCCGCAAAGACAATCCCCACCCCGATGCATACCGTAAACGCCGCCCAACCCGGCAGCCCGAACCGCTGAATGCAGAGGCCCGCCGCAACCGTCGACAAATACATGTTCGACCCTACAGACAGATCGATTCCGCCCGTCAGCAGCACAAACGCCATACCCGTCGCCACGATGCCGATGTAGGAAGCCTGCTTGACCGCATTCTCGATACTCTGATAGCGAAAAAAGTCCGGTGTCAGAATCCCGAAACAGACGAACAGCAGCACAAACAGTATCAGCGGCGTGTTCCGAAGCGCCGCCAGGACAATCGTGTGTTTCTTGCCGGAGCCGCTCATCGCTTCGTCCCTCCGATTCTGAGACCCTCAAATGCCGCCTCCAGTATTGCCTTTTCGTCGAAAGCGCCCCGCGAGAACTCCCCGTGAATCCGACCGTTGCTCATCACCAGGATGCGGTCGCAAGTAGCCGCCAGCTCCTCCAGCTCAGACGAAATGAACAGTATGCCCGCGCCCTCCGCCGCCAGATTGTTCATTATCGTGTATATCTCGTATTTCGCTCCGATGTCGATCCCTCGCGTCGGCTCGTCGAGAATAAGTATCTTCGGCTCCGTCAGCAGCCACTTCGCGATAACCGCCTTCTGCTGGTTGCCCCCGCTGAGATTCCTGGCCGGTTGCCGCCTCAGGTCCGCCGCATGCAGCCGCAACTCGCCGGCCGTCCGCAGCGTCCGCTCCCGGATTGCCCCGCCCCTTATCCACACCGACCACCGCGAAAAGGCCCGCCGCCGCAAGGCCGCAAGCGCTACATTCGATTCGATCGTCCCCTCCATCAGCAGCCCTTCGTCTCGCCTGTTTTCCGTAACGAACGCCAGCCCCCGACTTATGCTCTTCGCCGGCTTATGGCCCCCAAGCGGCCGTCCAATCGCCTCCAAGTTGCCGGCACTGAAGCTGTCCAGCCCAAACAGTATCCTCGCCAGTTCCGTCCTCCCGGACCCCATCAGCCCGAAAAGACCCAATATCTCGCCCCGGTGCAGCACGAATGATACGTCGTCAACGGTACCGCTGCGCGACAGCCCTTCCACCCTG
>JAWLHD010000223.1:0-6816 GCA_041690555.1 Anaerohalosphaeraceae bacterium | reverse complement strand
TCAACTAAGAATCCTAAACCAGCACAAAACCACCTACGCATTAACCGGATGAGCCTAATTTTAATGTTCGCAGCGACAGCACACAACTTGCGCCATCGCCTTTCCATCGTGATCCAGAAATACACATACGCTGTTTGATCACCGTCTTGCAGGCGGCTTCGGTAACACCGCTTCCGATGGGCAGGTTTTCTTTCACGAAATGGGCATAAGTCATTTTGCCCTTATGATTCTTATAATAAGTCAATACTTTCCGTAGTTCTTCATCCCGCTCAATGAAGTTTGTCTTATCCAGATTGACGCGTTGTTTTTCCAGCTCTTTGATCAATCGCCCGGCGGCCCCCTGTTTATGTTTAAGCTCATGGCTATACCGATCCTCCCAGAGGGTTTTGTTGACCGTCTCCCGGCCAAATGTGGCCGCTGCCGCTTTGCTGATGTATTCACGAGCATGATAATAATCCAGCAACAACCGACGTGTGTACGGTTTCAGAAAGGTCCAATTATCCGGCGCCCCATCGGCCAACCCTATATACAACGCATCCGGAAACTTCTCTTTCACCCTGGCAATCTCACGGGGAAACTTATCTTTGAAGGCCTCCTTGCCGTACTCCGGAGTGGCGGCACGCCTCACGCCAGCCGTCTTTGTGCATCAGCATACAGGTCCCGTCCAAGCCCAGCGTAATCGAATGAACCGGCTGTTCCAAGGCAGGCAAATCGTACTCCCATTCGCTTTCATAACATTGGGCGACAGCGAACTATTCTATTACTGCAGTTTGCTTGACGGCCTACAGATATTTGCTGGTAAGACCTTCCAATCGCTCAGAAAGATTCACATTTCGGTCTGGGAGATTTTTTAGCCGCGAGTGACGATTCGCAGTTGACGTGCAGGCTCGGGTGTGTGTAGACTACAATCGTAGCTTGCGGATGAGCCAAAAAATTACGGTGGGAGTATCCGATGAGGACGCGAGGGTTTACTCTGATTGAGCTGCTTGTGGTGATATCCATTATCGCCATTCTCTTGTCTATCCTGATACCGTCGCTGCAAGTTGTGCGCGAACATGCCAGCGGTGCGGTTTGTCTGGGCAATGAGCGAAGTTTAATAACGGCGTGGGTGACCTACACCGAAGAGAATGACGGCAGAATTGTGGGAGGTTATCCGTATGTCCGGGATATACACAACCCAGGGTCGCCTTATCCAAACCGGAGCGACTGGCTTTGTGCGCCGCTTTCTGCAGATGGAACGATCTTTCCGATCGCCGCAAACAACTCTTCGGCCTACTTGCAGGCCTGTATAGCCAATCCGCCGACCCTCGAACATGTCGAGCGTGGAATCATGGCCGGCGCTATATTCCCATATTTGGAAACCACCAAAGTCTATCATTGCCCAGGGGATAAACGCTATGCAAGAGAAACTCCCCCTTACAACGTTTACCAGTCTTATTCCATAAGCGATCCCATGAACGGCAAGTTTGAAGACACCCGGTATGCCTACAGGAAGATGGTGGAAATCAAGACCCCCGGCAGAAAATACGTTTTTGTTGAGGAAGCGGCCCGTAATGCAGCCTTCAATATCGGCTCGTGGTGGTTCGGCTACAGGTGGAATAACGGCCGAATTGAAGATTCAGGGTTCCTCGATCCGGTGGCGCTTTGGCACAGCAAGCAGAATACGTTTGCCTTCGCCGACGGCCATGCAGAGATTCACAAATGGAAAGAACAGGCGACCATACAGGCCCTTAAGCAGTATTTGGATGGCCAGGGGTTTCCACTGCATCTGACATCCGGGCTGGGCGGCGCAGAGACGTTCGCCCACAGCAACCAGGATGTTATGTGGCTGGCAATGCACTATTACTGACGGGACATATTGCTGTTGCTTCTGGAAAAGAAGGAGCTATGAGTCTGGTTGGCCTGTGAGATTATTTCGGTTTCGGCTATTGACAGAGGAAGGCCGGGCAGATGTAATATATAGACAGGATAGCGCATGGCAGGCAGGACAGACTCACGATGACGGCGTCGCAAGTGTGTTTTGTGCTGTGGCGTGTCTTAAAAGGGCAGTGACAGCAAAGCTACGGCGACATGTCAGCGGCAAGGAGATGGAGGTTGTTCGTTTGTCGTCATGCACGGGCTCTGTGCTTTCCTGTAACATGTTTTCCCTGCTTGCGGCGGAGGAGAAGGTTGCGTAGCAGACTGCTGATCTTCTGGCTGGCGTTCAGTTGCACGGGCGGCGTTCGGGCCGATCTGGTGGGGTTCTGGCCGCTGGACGGCAACGCCATTGACGAGAGCTGTAACGGCAATGATGGTGCCATTTCCGGCAATGTGACGCCGATAGCGGACCGGCTCGGCAGGCCCGGCCGTGCGATGCTTTTCGGCGGGGCCCAAGGCGATCGGATCGATCTGGAGGATCGGCCTGAGTTTCAAATAACGGGTCCGATGACTCTGGCAGCCTGGGTACTACTCAAGAGCGGTAATCCCAACAACGGACGGATCGTGGCCAAGGCAGGCGGCAGCGGCCAACGCGCGTGGAGTCTGAACATTGAATTAGATGTAAGCGGTGTGGCGAACCCGGCCACCTTCCAGATAGCCAGTACGGGCTCCAGCAACGTGAGCGTGCGCGATACGCAGCCATTGCCAGTGGGCGAATGGGTTCACATGGCGGGCGTATACCGGCCGGGTGAGGCTACGGAGGTCTACGTCAACGGCGAACTTCGCAACATCATCACCACGGGTATTCCGGTACAACAGTTTAGTAACAACGGCCTGTCGGTACTGATAGGCAACAGGCACGCAGCGAGCAACTGCGGGTGGTACGGAGCTATCGACGAGCTTCGTATTTACAACGAGGCGCTATCGGAAACCGAGATTCGGGCTATTATGGGGGTGTGTTCGGCTTCCAACCCTATCCCGGCGGACGAAGCCGTGGGCGTTGATCCAAACATCGTGCTGCAGTGGGACGCACCTGCGTCAGGCGCATGCAGTATCTACTTTGGTACGAATCCGGACTTTGCCGGACAGCATCCAGCAGCAGTCAGTGAGTCGGGGACATATGATCCCGGCGGCAATCTGCAATTTGCCACACATTACTATTGGCGTGTCGACCTTCAACATGATGGCCAGACTTACGAGGGACCGATCTGGAACTTCACCACCAAGGGTCTGGCGTACAATCCGTTGCCGGCCGACGGGGCGGCAAGAGTCGGCACGGAGGGCACGCTGCTGAGGTGGACAGGCGATGATGCCGCGACAAGCTATGATGTGTACTTAGGCCGGGACTTCGATGCAGCGGCTTCGGCCAGCCGGCCAGCGGCAAAAATAGATGGATTCGGCACGGTCGGCGTGCAGGACCTCAAGGTGCTCTGCGGGCAATGGCTTACTTGCCCGGTGGGGCTGCCAAATGCAAATCTGGATGGCGCAGGCAATGTGGACATGTCAGATTTCGGTATTATGGCATGTGACTGGGGCGGGCCGTTTCAGGGCAATCAGACTTCTGCGACGTTTGATCCCGGGACGCTGATGCCGGATACCGTGTATTACTGGCGGGTTGATGAGGCCAACGATGCCGAACCGACAAGTCCGTGGAAAGGAAACTTATGGAGTTTCAAAACCGGCTCCGGGGCGAGGCTGTGGGAATATGAGGAATGGGCTGTCAGCAATCCTTCGTGGGAAGGCAATCCGTTCGACGTTGTCGCCGAGGTCACGTTCACGCATACAGAGAGCGGCGATACACGTACCACTCAGATGTATTATGACGGCGGCAACACGTGGAAGTTTCGGTTTACGGGCACGAAGACGGGGCAGTGGCGGTATGCAAGCACCAGCGCAGATCCCGAATTGCACGGGCTGGAGGGGGCCGTTGCAGTAGCGCCGAACCAGGACTCCCGGAAGGCCGGCTTTGTCATTGCGCAGGGGCAGAAGTGGGCGAGGAGCGCCACTTGTGAGGTGTTTGTGCCGCAGTTCGTCATGTACCGCTCAGTCAGTTATTTTGCAGGTCGTCCTGATATGATTGACGCGGACATAGAGACGTTTCTGGAAGGGCACGGCTTTACGGGTTTCCACGTTTGCATGGACTGCCGATGGTTCGATATAGAGCGGAGCCGTTACGATGAGATCAGCACGCCGGACCCTAACCCCGATGCGAGAACCTTCGCAGCCCTGGAGATGCTTATCGAGAAGACCTATGCGGCGGGTGGGACGGTGCATATCTGGGCATGGGGCGATGAGCAGCGCAAGCTGACGCCGATCAAGTGGGGGATCAACGGCACGGTAGATCGACGTTTGCAGCGTTACATTGCTGCGCGTCTGGGCCCACTACCCGGCTGGACGATGGGCTACGGTTTCGACCTTTGGGAGTGGGTAACGGGGGCGCAACTGTCCGTCTGGCACGAGTACATGCATTCGCATTTCGGCTGGGCGCACCTGTTGGGCGCTCGTTCGGAGAAGAACCAGCTCACTCAACTTTGCGAAACGTTAGACTACGCGTCATACGAGCAGCATCGCCCGGGTTACGCGATGTACGTTCAGACAATCGAGGCGCGGCCGGACAAGCCGTCTTTTTCGGAGGACCGTTTTCGCATCCGCGAAGATAGCGCTTACCCGGAGAAGGACTATGATGCGGAAATGACACGAATGGGTCTTTGGCATTCGACAATGGCCGGCGGGGTTGCAAACATCTGGGGTAATCTCGCAGCGGGCTCAAGCTCCTCGGCGCCCTATCCAAATGCCGAGCAGATCCGGTGCTGGCGTACATTTTTCGAGGGACGTTTTTTGCCGGATATGGTGCGCGACAATTCGTTGACGGACGGCGTTTGCCTCAGGAGCGCCGGTGGGCAATCATGGGTGTTTTACAAGGAAGATACAGTATCAATTGATATGAATCTTTCCGCGGCGGTGGCGCCGCTGAAGGCTGTCGCGGTGGATACGAAGATCAACTACACCGAGATCGATCTTTGGGTGCTGGAGGCGGCAAGGCAAACATGGACTGCGCCGTATGTTTCGGACTGGGCGATCTCGGTCGGCGATTTCGATGAAAAGTAAGCAGGTATCCGTCGGAACCGGTGTAAATCAGTTTCAGTATTGGAAAGGAGCTTGAAATGAGGAGAATCACGTTATTGACGATATGCGCGCTGCTCTTGTGCTGGATTGGCGGTGCGAAGGCCGATCTGGTGGGCTACTGGCCGCTGGACGGCGACGCCACGGACGCCAGCGGTAACGGCAACGACGGCACGATTACAGGCAATGTCACACCGACTGCCGACCGATTCGGCAACCCCGACGGGGCCATGTCATTCGGTGGGGGCGCCAATGACAAAATTGATTTGGGCACCGGGCCGGATTTGCAGATCACCGGGGAGATGACACTTGCCGCATGGGTATTGCTGCGGGACGGAAATCCCAACAACGGACGGGTCATCGCCAAGGCTGGCGGAGGTGGCCAGCGTTGCTGGAGCCTCAATACGGAATTGCTGTCGGGCGGTGTGGCAAATCCGGCCACGTTCCAGATTGCTCGCGACGCAAACACTAACCTTAGCGTTCTTGATACGCAGTCGCTGCCCACAGATGAATGGGTCCACATGGCGGGCGTGTTTCGGCCGGATGAGGCGATAGAGATCTATGTCAACGGCGAACTGCGCATCAGCAATACCACCAGCATCCCAGCTCAGCAGCATAACAATAGTTTGGCGGTCCTGATTGGCAACAGGGCAGGGGCCAATAACTGCGGCTGGTACGGGTCCATTGACGAAGTCCGCGTTTACAATGAGGCGTTGTCTCAGGCACAGATTTCGAGCATAATGCGGACTTTGTCGGCGTGTAATCCCAACCCGGCCAACAGGGCCGAGCGCGTACCCGTCAACCCGATCCTGAGCTGGGATGCGCCGGACCCTGAGTGGCTTGCCGACCCCAACGCCGCCGACGAGGTGCAGTACGTCGTTTACTTCGATCCCAACGAATTGCTTGTGTCAAACCGTGACGCCTCTGTCCGCTTCGGCCCACAGTATGAGACAGGATTCGCCCCTACTCCGCCCGATCTGGAGTTGGCGACGACGTATTACTGGCTTGTCGACGTGATAGACCCGAATTTCGGCCAGCCCGTTACGTACCCTGGCCGCGTCTGGACGTTTACAACGCTGCCGCCTAAGGCCGGGCTCATATACCCGGATTATGGGGCCGTGAATGTGGAGCGCAATGCCGTCCTCCAGTGGGATGCGGGCTTCGGAGCTGTCGCACATGACATCTACTTCGGCACCGACGGCGACCTCGTGGCGGCCGGCGACGCCAGTGTCTACGTTGGACGTACGGTCGAAACGTCTTACGATCCCGACTTGGACTGGCAGACCCAGTATTTCTGGCGCATCGACGAGGTATTCTCCGGCGGCGGCCTGGCGGAACTGGGCGACGTTTGGAGATTCACGACCGCCGCCGCCGTCTGCGAGTACGAACTCGACGGCGATATCAATAAGGATTGCATCGTCGATTTCCAAGACCTTGCACTGATGGCCGAAAACTGGCTCATCTGCAATCTTACCAACGGAGATTGCCCGTAGCCTCAGATACGACGAGATGGCGGGTTGCTGCCCGGTTAGGGACTGTGGGTTTTGATTCGTGTCTTTGTATGTGTGTACGCGGCATGAGCCGCTGGACAAATTGGTTTAACTTTGGTCAGGAGGTATGCAATGAAGAGCGTCAATCTACTGATGGTTCTTGTCTTGATGTTGGTGTGGACCGGCAGCGCCCGTGCCGATCTGCTGGGGTACTGGGCTTTGGACGGAGACGCCATCGACTCAAGTGGTAATGGCCACGACGGGACGATCAACGGCAATGTTCAGC
>JAWLHD010000222.1:0-6829 GCA_041690555.1 Anaerohalosphaeraceae bacterium | reverse complement strand
GCCCGCGTCGACCTCGACGAACGCGCCTTCCAAGGCGATCTATACCGCACCGGCACAACCAACGTAGACTTCAACAACCCCATGCGCGCAGCCCTCACCCGCCTCCGAGATGACGAAGAAACGCGCCTGGCCGTCGGCGCCGACGAAGTTGTCCTCTCCCGCGGCGCAGAATCCGTCGTCGAAAAGAAAGTCAAACTCCCCATCCGCTGGATCAAAGGCTTCTCCGAAGTCCAGCTATATCAGCCCGGCATGCAGATCAGATTCGAAGTCCCCGTCCATGAAGCCCGCCGCTTCATCCGCTCGCTCCCCCGCGGAAGCGCACCCAAACAGCCCTCCTGCGTCTCCCAGTGGGGCTCTGCCCTCCGCTTAAGCCCGCGCCACAAACCCGGCTCACTCCGCATCACCGGCACGGACCGCCTCCGCGTCATCGAACCCCTCCTTAACACCGCCCGCGCAATCCGTATCTACGCCGATGACGCACACAACAGCGCCTGGCAAATCGACTTCGAAATGGGCAGCTTCTTATTGATGATCAGCCCCGAAATCTATCGCGGCTTCTCCGGAGAAGGCCAGGCCCTCGAACACCTCGCAACGGGCAATTGGAAAGAAGCCCTCGATGCCGTCCAGGCCCAGCTCGCATGGCAGACAACAATCGACATCGACGACCTCGCCCGAATCACCGGCTTCGATCGACAGGACGTCAACGCCGCCCTCGCCGTCCTCGGCGCCCGCGGCCTCGCCGGCTACGACCTCGCCTCCCAAAGCTACTTCCACCGCGTCCTGCCGTTCGAGCTCGACAAGGTCGAACAACTCCAGCCCCGCCTAAAAGGCGCAAAGAAACTCCTCGAAGAAAACCGTGTCGCCGTCGCCAGACATCTGGATGATAACGCCATCGAACTCGCCATCGGCGGAACCGGCGTCGACCATGTCGTCTTGATCGGCGGCGATATCGCCAAATGCACCTGCCCCTGGTTCAGCAAGTACCTCGGCCAGCGCGGCCCATGCAAACACATCCTCGCCGCAAGAATGTTCCTCGAAAAGGACGAGAACGTCTATGACGCCTGAACAGCTCGAAAACTACATCGCCGCTGCTGACGCCGAAGGACTCGCAAGTGCCGTACAACGCCTGACCGAGGCGGAAAGAAACAAACTCTCCAAGACTGCTAGCGCCGCCTTCAGGAAATGGAGAAAGGCTTATGCAAGCTCCGTGCCAGGCTTTTGGCAAGAGATCCAAAACAACTTCCAGTACCGCCAGCAGCGGCTTGACGCACAAAAAGAGCATGCCAAATTGCAGACATGCTGCCAGGTCGCCCGCCTCGCCGTCTTTGCCTTGTGTCCCTTCTCCGCGCTTCGCAGCACAGAAGGTCTTGGGCGGAACGATGATATCAAGGCCGTTCTCTTACGAATCATCGTGGACCGCAAACCCGACTGGACCGACAAATGGATTGAGCAGCAACTGAAAAAGGACTGGCCCGAAATTACCTGGCATGATGTCCAGTACTGCATCCGTGCCGGTGCGGCCACAAGATCGACCTCTGATGCCTATATTCGCCGCATGGTCGAAGACCTGCCCGACAGGTTCTATCTAAAGGACCGGGGTATCCAGTACACGCCGATCAGCGACAAGCTAAAAAAGCAACCTGAACTTTTGGAAACGGAAATTTGGCGCCTTTTCGAGGTCCAAACGACAGCGTTCGGACCGTACTACTTTGTGGAAAAAGATAAACGTGAGACGTGGTCCGCGGCACTTCGCAGGCTTGCCGAAGAAGGACTTATAGACCGGCAGCGCCTCATCGACGGGGCTCTGCGTGGATTAACTGCAGGTTTCACGAACAGGGACACATTGTCGGGCTACATGAAGTTTCATGATACCCTTAAACCTACCAAAGAAGAGTTGTTCGCGCGCCAGCGGAACCATATCGACCTGCTCTCCCATGCGGCCGGCCATGTAGTGAGTTTCGCGCTCGGCCACCTCAAAACATTGAACAAGTACAAGCAGTTGGATGACGCGGCCTTCACGGCGGCCTGCACGCCACTGATCACAAGCAGGGTCAAGAGCCAGTCGAAAACCGCACTCACTCTGCTCAAGCAGATCGTCAGGCGAAGCCCGCACCTGCGCCCCGCAATACTTCGTGCGGTAATCAACGGCCTCTCGCACGAATCACCCGACATCCAGGAACAGACCCTCGCCTGTCTCGGCATTTGGCTCAAACCTGACGACACAGAGTTCTTCGAGATAGTGCACAGCCGCCTCGCAAACATAGCTTCTCCCCTCCAGGCTGCCGCACAGGAATTGCTCAACAAGGCAGGCGCCCAGGCAGCCCCGGCCCTCGAAACGCCGGCACACGAAAAGCTCGCAGCCTCCCGCGAACAGTTATACGAACGCATGCTGTCCCTCGACCCGCGTATCCTGCAATTGACCGGCGCCGACCGCGTCCGCCAAGCCATCGAAAATGGAACCGAATACCCGCCGCTCGACTTCGACATGTATGACGTTCCCATCCTCTCCGGCCTCGACCCCATTACCCCCATCCAAACCGTCGACGAACTCATCGAAGCCGTCGCCCATGCCGTCGAACACGTCGACTCCGCCGACGAAGTCGAAAGAATCCTCGACGGCATGAGCCGCCTCTGCAACGACAAACAAGATGGCTTCGAGACCCGTGCCGCCCCGTTGCTAAAGAGGATCATTGACGTTAACAGTTCAGCGGCACGCGACGGACTCGTCACCAGCGAGGGCGCCCCAGTTAGGCTGTACCCGTTACTCTGTGCCTGGTTGTGTGAACAAGCCGAATTTGCCACGCCCCGGCACTACGCTAACAACCCGTCCCCTGTCTTCATCATGGACGAGCGACTCCTCGAACTGGGCCTTCGTGTTCTTGAGAAACAACCCGCGCCGCTTCTGGCCGCCCCCACACACGAGAAAGGCTGGATAGACCCGCGAGTATTTGTTCAGCGTCTGCTCGACCAGCAAGACAATGGTCTCGACGTGCTGCGGTATGATTTCACCCAGGCCCTGCTGCGGCTTGCACCCGACCACCGCGGCGAAGCCTTGCAGCAAGCTGCATTAATCAACGGCGTCATCGGCGACATAGTCCGCTGGGCGCTCGGCACGCCGGATCTGCCCAGGAAGCTCTCACAGGAACATGCAGGCCCATGGATCGCCGCCGCCCGAGCCAGAAGCCCCAAATGTCTGTATGAACCTCTCCATCAGTTCGCATCATTAGCTGATTGCCCTGACGCCATAACTCCTGCACAACATGAGTGGCGGGCCTATACCACCGAACAATACAACAAGTGGAGCAAAACAACCTCCACTATCCCCCGGCTCGAGTTATCCAACGGCTACGACAAGGCGCAACAGAAGATAACCGCCGACGTTCCGACATCTCTGCTGCACATTCAGGACCGCGAAGACACATTTTGGTACCATGGCTACAATGTCCATCGCCCTTGGGTCGTCAACTGGTGCCAGATGATCTGGCCGCAAAACACCGACGCATTCTGCGCGGCGGCAATCCGCGAAATGATGGCCCGCCTCGAAATGACCGGCTCCGTCTTCGACCCCAACTTCGCCTACTTCCAGGTCTTCTTCGAGCCCGACCGCCCCCTGACTGAGATGTCTACACTAATGCTTTGGCTTGGCATCGCAGGCAAAGACGCCGACGTCCGTGCCCACGCCGCGGAGGCCCTCGCCGAAACCATCCACGACGGCCGCGCCCACCCCGAACCCCTGAGCGCTGTCCTCATCAAGCTCGCCTCCGGCGGCTGGCTCAAGCTCAACCGCCTCGCCTCCGCACTGGCTGACGTTGCCCGGCTCTCCCCCCTCCATCAGCTCGTTATCGCCCGCACACTCGCCCGTTGGCTCGCCGCGCAAAACGAACTCCCGCGCGACGCCCACCATGTTCTCGCACTCCTCCTCGAACTCCTCGCCGCCCTTGGCCTGCCCCTCGACCCCGCTGCACGCAAGCCACTCAAATCCATCACAGGGAAAAGCAAAACCGCAACCCTCGCCCGCCGCCTCCTGAACCTCACCCCCACCGAACCAACCCCCGCCTTCACCCAAGCCAACCTCCTCCAACTCCAGGCCAGAATCAACCGCGCCGAACGCTGGTCCTGAAACCAGAGGGGACCGGGTCCCATTTTACGTAGACGTTTTCAATCCCCATCTCCCTCGGCCCCTGCACACCACCACCCGATTGCATCCACACTCCCCCCGGCCTGCCCCCGCTGCCCATCTGCCATGCCTTCCCCTCTTCCCGATTTAGCTGCTTCACTGCTTCCGCCTTGACGTCCTCCGCCCCCCTCTGTACAGTACCTCCATCGAAACAAGGCAATCGCAAACTCTCTTGGAGGTCCGTCACATGGAAGTCCTCGACGCCATCCGCAGCCGCTATTCCTGCCGCGCCTACCACGACAAACCCATCGAACCCGACAAGCTCGACCGCGTCCTCGAAGCCGCCCGCCTCGCCCCCTCCGCCCGCAACCTCCAGGACTGGCGCTTCGTCATAGTAACCGACCCCGACACCAAACAGCAGCTCGTCCCCGCCGCCAACAACCAGGCCTTCATCGCCGCCGCTCCCGCCCTAATCGTCGCCTGCAGCGAAAGCGACCACGTCATGCGATGCGGCCAGCCCGTCGCCCCCATCGACGTCGCCATCGCCCTGGAGCACATCGCCCTCCAGGCAGCCGCCGAAGGTTTGGCGACCTGCTGGATCGGCTCATTCTACCCCGAACAGGTCCGCGCCGTACTCCGCATTCCCGACAATATCGCCATCATAGAACTCATGCCAATCGGCTACCCCGCCGACAAACCCGCCCAAAAAAAGAGAGATTCCCTGGATAGCATAGTCTGCTGGGAAAAGTGGTCACTATGACGCACGCAAACGAAATTTTGACCGCTAAATATGAAAAAATATGCAAAAACTGCCCCTCCTGCGCAACAAAACTGCCCCCTTTTCGCCGATTTCGAAGAAAAAATATTGAATTCTATAACGGATTTCGTAATATAAACCCGTTCTGAGGCCTCTTTTCGCCTCCCGGGGCTGTCGTATAATGGGAGTACACCGCGGTCGCATCGCGGGGATGCGGGTTCGATTCCCGCCAGCTCCACTCCTTCCTGACCATGATTCCATATCCACGGACACATGGCACTTAAGATTTCCCCGCTTTTACCTTGATTTCCAGCCCAATATCCGGTATAATGTACTTGATTTCCAAAACGCACCCGGCGGATAATCAAATGAAACAAATCCAAAACAAACTCCTCAAGCTCTTCTTCAACGGCCTCCGTTTCGCCCCCCGACACCAAAAAGAACAAGAACTCGCCCGCGCCGAAGACCTCCTGCACATAGTAAAGCCGGATATTGAATATCCATTCGAATTCATCTGCTACAAGATAACCGGCTTCCGCCCGCAATCGCCTGACGCCGAGCAAATCATTGCAGGCAAAGAACTTATGATTGCACTGAACGCCTTCATCGCCTCCACCAACCGCCAGGTCGCCCCCCCGGCCGCCACGCCGCAGGAGGATATCCTTACCGTAGATGATCTTGCTCTGCGTTTCAATGTCTCCACCAAGACGATCCACCGCTGGCGCGGCCGAGGCCTGCGAGGGCGGCTGTTTGTCTTTGGCGACGGCCGGAAAAAGCTGGGTTTTCTCAAGTCTGCCGTCGAACGTTTTGCCGCCGAGAACCGCCATTTGGTCGAGAAAGCCGCGGATTTCAAGCAGCTTCGGCAAGGCGAGAAGGACCGGATTGTCGCCCGTGCGGTAGCCATGGCCCAGAGCGGCGTCAGGAGCCGTCATCGCATAATCAGCGTGCTTGCCGGCGAGTCAGGCCGGTCGCGCGAGACTATCCGCAGCCTTTTAATTGCCTATGACAAGAAGGCCAAGGAAAGAAGCGTGTTTCGCAAGTCGGGCGGGCGGCTGAAGTTACGCGAGATCAAGCAGATATGCCGCGCACGCAGCCAGGGGGCGACGATCGCGGAATTGATGGAGAGATTTGACCGCAGTCGAAGCAGCATTTACCGCATAATCAACACGCGCCGTACGGCAGAACTGCTGGAAAGGAGCATTACGTGGGTGGACAGCACTGAATTCGCGGATCCGCAGAGGGTTAAGGCGATTCTTGTGAAGGATTCAGGGTACACGGCTCAGAAGGGATGGGACAGTCGGGGTCTGCTTACGCGTGAGCAGGAGACGGAGCTTTTTCGGCGGTATAACTGCCTGAAGTATGAGGCTCATCGGTTATTGAGGGATGTTGGGGGAGGGCGGTGTGGGAACCGCTTTTTGGGGCAGATAGAGGGGTATTTGGGAGAGGCGGACCGGATCAAGCGGGTTATAATCGAGGCGAATCTGCGGCTTGTGGCCAGCATTGCTCAGAGGCATCAGAACATTGGGGCTCAGCGTGCGGACCTGATAAGCGAGGGGAATTTTTCGCTGATGCGGGCTGTTGAGAAGTTTGACTATGGGCGGGGGTATCGCTTCAGTACTTATGCGACGTGGGCTATCGCGAAGGACTTTGCCAAGCGGATACCGGAGGAGGCTCATCGGCCGGACAAGGGCGGGGTCGGCGATATGTCGTTGGTACAATTGGACTTGCGCGTGGGGCAGAATGTGGATTTTGCGGCGGTGGAGCGGGCTCATCGGAGTCTGGAGGAGGTTATATCGGGGAATTTGACGGAGCGTGAACAGTATGTTGTTCGGAACCATTTTGCGCTGGAGCCTGGGCCGGTGAAGCGGAAGCCTAAGACGCTGCGGCAGATCGGGGAGCAGCTTGGGCTGAGCAGCGAGCGTGTTCGGCAGATAGAGCTGGCGGCACTGCAGAAG
>JAWLHD010000221.1:0-6830 GCA_041690555.1 Anaerohalosphaeraceae bacterium | reverse complement strand
TCAGGAGGTTGTGTGCCGGGCAAGACGTTGCCCGGTACCGCCGCGTTCAGCGCAGTGCCGGTCCACTGAGGCGCATCAGGCTCAGGCTGTCGCGCGAAGGCGCGGGTTCATTTGGAAGGCGCGCTGGCGCAACCGCGCTTAGGGGGCTGACGAAGCTGGTGTTCGGTAATGAACCTGAGCACGTGCTAAATATCGCTTACTCTGAGAAGTCGCTATTGCCGCTATGGGGCGTATCGAAAATTCAGTGTCGTTATAAAGCTTGCGATAGCGTAAGGGATGCTACTGGAAAGTGAGTGGGCGATAGCGTCTCGGTGCTGCCAAGGGCATCGGGTGAGTACTGTTCTTGACATCGGAAGAGCTTGGGCAGGGGTTTGCGCTGCAACAGGCTCAATTGCACGAAGCGTAGCATTACCATGGATGTAGATGGCGGAGCGTGAGACGGACTTCTGGGAGGCCACAGCAGGTAGACACACAGCCCGATGAAGATCTGATAGACGACGGCATTGGTGCTGTTACCGAGGAAACACCGGATCTTGAGGTTCTGCTTGATTCACCTAAATAACAGCGCGATCCACCAGCGGGACTTGAAGAATTCGGCGGTTGTCTGTGCGGTCCAGTGCCGGCGGCTTGTCATTAGGACATAGGCCTTGCACGTTTCCGGATCCCGATATTCGACCCGCTGGATCTGCGGCAACCCGGTCTGCAACGTCTCGCGGCGGGTGCGCCCGATGACGACCAGCAAGGTGTTCACAACCCCATGGATCATTTCCTTGCGCGCCCAGGTGATCTAGAAGATGCCTTGCTCCTCCCACTGTTTATGCCGGGTGTATTGGCTGTAGCCGCGGTCAAGGACCACCACGCTACCAGGCGGGAACAGGAAGGAGTCGGGATCCCCATATCGGACTCGAGGCCTCATAGTCGGCGAATACAATGCGCACGTTAAAATCGAGGGTTCGCTCAAGCTCCCTGTTTATGCTAGCTGACAAAAGCCTCGATGAGGACTAAGAACCACATGTCGAAGAAATGCAAACGATCCTCTGACCCTGTCCGCGATATCCCCCGTTATCTGCGGACATTTCAGTCATTTATTGGTCTCAGAATGTACTTGGTCCTGGGGCTGGCGGTCCTTGCCTCTTTGGCCGAGGGGATCGGGATCGTCTTGCTGCTCCCGCTGCTCCAGAACCTGGACGAGCCGGGTACCGAGGCTGCGACAGGTTTCGGCGCCTGGCTGGGCAATGCACTGGAATGGCTGGGCCTGGGTGATTCAGTGCTCGCGATTCTGTTATTCATCGGGGGATTCTTCCTGCTGAAGGGGGTCTTTCTTTTCTTGGCGCATGGATATGCGGCGTACCTTAAGGGTCAACTGTTACGCGAGCTCAGGGAGCGGCTTTACGACGCCTATTCTCAGATGCGTCTCCAGCATTACGTTTCAAGGGATACCGGGCATTTCTTGAATGTCATCAATACGCAGATCGATGGGTTTGTGACGACCTTCGGGGCAATGGTGAATCTGGGTAAAGACCTGATCATGATCATGGTCTATTTTGGGGTTGCGCTGGCTGTAGCCTGGCAGTTTGGAGTCATGGCGATCATCCTCGGAGCATTACTGTTTGCGGCATTCAGTCAGCTGACCATTTATGTCCGGAATCTGTCGAGAAAGAATGCCGCGGAGAGGGGGGCTCTGGCCAAGCTACTGATTCAGTCTCTGCAATCCTTCAAGTATCTCGCGTCAACGGCCCAGATCGCGAGTGTTCGCAAGGAGACCCGTGCGTCGATCAAGCGCCTGAGCGGCCATGTGATCCGGATGGGTATTGCTCAGGCATTTACGACCGCAGTGCGTGAACCTTTGGCGGTGACTGCCATACTGGCAATTGTGGTGGTGCAGATTCTTTGGCTGAAACAACCTCTCGCCCCAATCCTCGTCTCGATCCTCCTGTTCTATCGCGGGGTTGGTGGTGTCTTGTCGCTACAGAAGAATTGGCAGACATCGCTGTCGAGCATGGGGGCTGTCGAGATGGTGCGGGATGAGTTCGCGACACAAGCCGAACAGCGCGAACCCGATGGCACCGAGGACATCGGGCCTTTGGCACGCGAACTTGAATTGCGAGGTGTGCACTTCGCGTATAACGAACCGCAGGGAGACGTACTGGGAGGCATCTCGCTCGTAATTCCTGCCCAAACCTCGGTCGCTCTGGTCGGGGAGTCTGGTTCAGGCAAGTCGACCCTGGTTGACATCCTGACGTTAATGCTCAGGCCGCGCCGGGGCCAGGTTTTCATCGATGGCGTTCCCGGCGATCGTATTCGATTATCGACGTGGCGCAGACAGATCGGGTTCGTGTCGCAGGAAACAGTCGTCTTCGACGACACCATTGCGAATAATATCTGCCTGTGGCAGGGCGACATCCAGGAAGATCCCTTTCTGTTCGAGCGCGTTCGCGAGGCGGCCCGGCAGGCGCACATCCAGCACGTCATCGAGTCGCTTCCGGATGGCTACAACACCTTGGTCGGCGATCGGGGCGTGCGCCTGTCGGGTGGCCAGCGGCAGCGCCTGTTTCTTGCGCGTGAAGTTTTCAAGCGCCCCAACCTGCTGATCCTGGATGAAGCGACCAGCGCGCTCGATTCCGAGTCCGAGCAGGCGATCCAAAAGAGCATCGACGCGCTCAAGGGAAAGATGACCATTGTGATGATTGCCCACAGGCTTGCTACGATCCGCAACGTCGATAAGGTGATCGTGATCGACAAGGGCCGGGTCCTGGAAGAGGGCACTTATGAGGCCCTCAGAGACAGCGGCCGAACACGCTTTGCCAAGATGGTTGCAATGCAAGAGCTATGACCCGCCTCGGCGATTTCCGCGATCCGGAGGGTGCCGATTCTTGGATCGCATTACCATCTAATTCTTCACGATGAAAGTTTGACCGGGTTTCTGAAAAGTGACAAACAATGAATAGTTCTCGATCTCTGCGGATTGCCTTCCTGCTTCCTACATTTCCCGAGCTATCGAATTCGTTCGTCATCGAACAGGTCGTGGGTCTCCTTGAGCGAGGACATCAGGTTGACCTGTTTGCCAAAAAAAAGAGCTTTTCAGGGCTGCCGCGTAGCCTCGATAGGTTCGGGCTGGAGCAAAGGATGCGGCATTTGCCTGTACCCTCTGGACGGCTCGCCCGAATCCGGTCTGTTGCAAGCTTGCTTGCAGAATCAAAAGGCCTCCACCGTGCGTATCTTGATGCCTTGAATCCCTGGAGGCATGGGAGGCGCGCGCTTAAGCTTGTGCAGTTCCACACTACGGCCTCATTCTTGCGTTCAGGGCCATATGACGTGCTGCACTGTCATTTCGGGCAACTGGGCATTATTGGAGATCGCCTAGTGCAGTCCGGGGCCGTGGACGCAGCGTTGGTGACGGCTTTTCGGGGGGCAGACATCTCCTCTCATTATCCTCGCGACCCCAAGAGATTCAGTGCACTACTTCGCAACGGCGATGTGCATCTTCCGGTAAGCGCTGAATTCGAACGCCGACTGATTGCGGCGGGCGCGCCCCCTAAGCGCGTAATGGTGCATCACGACGGGATCGACCTTCGCCGATTTCCGTTTATCGAGCGCACAGTGCCCACTGGTCTATTCAAAGTGCTTTTCGTCGGACGGCTGGTTGAGAAAAAGGGTGTCTGCTACGCTTTAGTGGCCATGGCCAAACTCTTGCGGACGGGTCGCAGTGCCAGGCTCACCATCATTGGCGACGGTCCTCTGAAGTCCTCCCTTCAAGCCCTCAGTCAGGAGTTGGGAGTGACCGAACACGTGGTGTTTGCGGGCCCACAACCCTTGGATGCCGTTTCGCAAGCAATGCAGGAGTCGCATGTATTTCTGGCGCCTAGCATTACGGCTGCGAATGGTGATCAGGAAGGAATCCCCACAGTGTTGAAGGAGGCGATGGCAATCGGCCTGCCAGTCGTGTCCACGCGGCATAGCGGTATTCCCGAGCTCGTTGAACACGGGGTGTCTGGGTACCTCGCTCCGGAACGAGATTCAGAAACACTTGCTCGCCACTTGTCCACTTTGCTCGATCGGACCGAAGACTGGACGGAAATGGCACGTGCAGGCCGCAGAAAGGTGGAGGCGGAGTTTGACTCAGAACGCCTCAACGATGTTCTGGTTGAGCACTACCGCGAGGCAGTCCAAGAGCGGAGGGCCCGAAACCGTCAGTGGCCATGAACGAGAATCACGACGAAATTCGGTTCGGCTTATAACGCCAGTGCGCTCGACCCACAAAGCGCTGTGCCGATTCCGCAGTTATTCTTTTAACCAAACTGTCGTGGACCCCCGGGGGGATTGTTTTCGTTCAGGTCGCCTGAACGCGTATCGCTTGGACAGTAAACTCCATGATAGGCCTGCCTAGTCCGAATTCCCGGCAAGGTGACACGAACGTACGCCCCAGGGCGATATTTTCATCGAGAGGTTTTGTTTGTGAGAAAGTTCGGGATCAAGAGTAGAGGCAAGAAGATCCTTGCCATGCAAGCTACTGCCTTTCGAGCAGCACGCGCGCGCTTGATTTCCTCGGTGACGAAGCATCTACGCCATACAAGCATCGAGCAACCCTCGCGTTACCTTCGTATGGCGCGTGCAGTTGGCCGTTTCGCACCTGGTCGACGCTTTCTTGCCCAGTATGAAGGTTTGTTGGTAGCGCGCAGCGAAGGGTGGATCGCCGCCACGCCAATCTTTCAGGAGATCGCCTCGGGGTCTGGGGAAGGACGTCAGTTCAGCGGCACGCCGGCAACGGAGTTGCTCGCGCCACCGAAAGCCTCCCCAGCTTTGAAGCTAGCATTACCTGCGGCGAAGCGCTCTGTTTTCCTAGAAAAAGAAAGAGCAGAGACTATCGTCGTTTATACGGCGTGCTTCGGTGTCCACCCGGATTTGCCTCCGGTTCATGGCGCGCCCGACGGGCTCCGATTCATCTGTTTTACCGATCAGAAGATAGATGCGCCAGGATGGGAAGTTGTTCCTGTCAATGGCTCTGGCGAATTTTCGCTCTTGTATAAAATCTGCCCTCATAAGGTCCTAACCAGCGTCGGGATCTCGTCCGAATGGTCGCTGTTCGTCGCACCAGAGAAGGTCATGGTTGGCAACCTCCACACCCTCATCACCCGGTGGCTCTTGGGGAACGACTTTGTCTTATGGAGGCATCCTTGGTGCATTGATTGGCACGATCTAATTGAGCGGCATCTGGTCACGGCGACGGAATCGCCGGACGCATTGTTGCGGCAAGCCCGGTACTGTGAATCAATCAATCTTCCGCGCGACCAAGGTGCGTACGATACCAGTGTGATATGGCGGAGACACGGCAACCCTGCGGTGGCGAACCTGATGGATTCGTGGTGGCGGCTTCAGACCGAAGTCCCCGGCGCATGCGATGTCACATTGTACCAACTTCTGTCTGACTCAGACCGTGAAGCGCTCTCACCTGCGGTGGTTCCGGACAAGTTAGGCTCGGGCGATGCTAATGTTTTTCTGGCACGGCAAGTGCGGCATCCACCGAGGCGGCGGCCGAAACTCAACACTCCTCCCGGCTTGCGGCGGACACCCGTCACATTCCTATTTTCCCAGGACCATCCAAATGAAGGCGGTACCTTAACTCGCGCGAAAGCATTGAGCGCCCTGGTAGCGAGCAATTTTCCGGATCGCTACGACGTTTCGTGCGTCGGCGATCCCAGTGCTGTTCGGGACCAAGTCGTGATCGTAAATCAACGGGCGATTTGGGATAATTCGGTCCAGGTGCTGTCAGACTTGCGAAAGCGTAACATCGCTGTCATCGGCGACTGGATGGATGCCCCTGTTGAAAAAGAGAAAGCCGAACTCTTCGATGCCCATATGGCGTTCTCGTTCACTCAGATGCTGGGTCTAAACGAAGCCTATCCAGGAATTCCGGCTTACCATGTCACGCATCATGTAAATGCTGATATACCCCGCTGTCCGCCCCCGACAGATCGACTGCGAACCGCTTATTTTGGAAGTTTGCGAAACACGACGCTTCCCTCCTCCTTGTCAGCGGCGGTGAGTCTTATCAACGTATGGTCCAAAACCGAAACCCGGTGGGTGGATCGCTTCCAACATTATAATTGTCATTGGATTGTCAGGGCGGCCCCCGTCGCCGAGGGGCACAAAAGGCGCTATGGCGGTTGGAAACCGTTCATAAAAGGCTTTACGGCTGCAGCCTGCGGGGCAGTTGTCATCGTCACCCGTGACGACATCAACGCTGCCCACTACCTAGGCGACGACTATCCATTCTATGCGGACAGCCTTGCTGCTACGGATTTGGAGATGGCGTGGGCCAAAGTGGCATCAGCATTCGCGGGAAGCGATTGGCGTATGGCCCAAGACATCATGCGCCAGGTTGCGGCTCGCAGTTCCGACTCTCAGGTTTGCGCTGAGTTCAAGGTGATGCTTGATGAGGTGTTGCGCTGATACAGGGGGATCCTCAGCCAGTCCCTGATGTTGTTTTTCAGGCGGTTGGGATACGCGGAAAGAGGATCGGCGTGGCGCGCGTATGGCCGCATGTATAGGCATGGCAGGTTGATGCAGCGCAGGCGGGCTCGTCGGACGAGTGGAGTGAGTAATACAATCAGAGATCCGTAGGTTGGCGGCGGATGAACCGCCCGGTCCCTGCGCTTCCTCGGTTTAGGGTTTATTTGACATTTCCATAGCAGACGCAATTTAAGCGGCAACGGTCTTGTGCTGGAACGTGGGAGTTAGGAAACTGTGGATCAACCAGAGGAAACACAATGTGGAACCCATTTCGGCATACGCAGTTCTATGTTTCTTCCAGAAATCGACTTCTCGGAACG